>JAPVSP010000580.1:0-1544 GCA_047519685.1 Chloroflexota bacterium | reverse complement strand
GTCGAGTAGGCCGGGTTGAGGATGCTGTCGACCAGCCCGCCGATGCCGGAGGGACCGGCGATCCGGACGGGCATCTGGAGGACGTCGCGCCCGAGCTCGGCGACGCCGGCGAGCTGCGCCGCCCCGCCGGTCAGGATGATCCCGGCGGGGAGCATGCTCGGTCCGGCCTGGGCCATCTCGCCCCGGAGCAGCTCGAACGTCTCGCGCATCCGCGCCTCGATGATCTCGGAGACCTCCCGACGGCTGATCTTCCGGCCGGCTTCCTCGCCGAGCACCGTGACCGAGATCGTCTCGTCGTCGGCGACGCTGCGCAGGTCGCACGAGCCGTGCTGGACCTTGAGCTCGTCGGCCACCTGGAGGCTGGTCTTGAGGCCGATCGCGACGTCGTTCGTCACGTTGTTGCCGCCGACGGGCAGGACCGCCGTGTGGAACGGCGAGCCGTCGGCGAACAGCGCGAGGTCGATCGTCCCGGCCCCGATGTCGGCGACCGCCACGCCGAGCTCCTTCTCGGTCTCGGTCAGGACCGCTTCGGCCGAGGCGAGGGACCCGACGACCAGCTCGTCGATCTTCACGCCGGCGGCCTGGACGCACTTGGACAGGTTCTGCACCGCCGTCGCCGAGGCCGTCACGATGTGGGTCTCGACCTCGAGCCGGAGCGCGCTCATCCCGAGCGGGTCCTTCACGCCCTCCTGGCCGTCCACGATGAACCCACGCCGCTCGACGTGGAGCACCTCGCGGTTCGATGGGATGGAGACGGCGCGCGCGACCTCGATCGCGCGGTTGACATCCTCCCGCGTCACCTCACGGTGGTGGGCCGTGACGGCGACCTGTCCCGGCGAGTTGAGGCTCTCGACATGGGGGCCGCCAACGGACACGAACGCCCGGTCGATCTTGAAGCCCGAGAGCCGCTCCGCTCGTTCGACGGCGTCGGCGATCGATCGCACCGTCTGGTCGATGTTGACGACGACGCCCTTCTTGAGGCCAGAGGCCGGGACGGTGCCGTGGCCCATGATCGTCAGCCGGCCATCGCGGCTGACCTCGCCGATCAGCGCGCAGACCTTCGACGTGCCGACATCGATGCCGACCAGGACCGCTTCTCGTTCCACGTTCTCCTCGTAGTCGTTCCGTGCCGGGGGTCGCCGGTCGTCAGATGAAGTGCCGGCGGATGAGCGCGACGTTGTTGAAGATGCGTAGGCCGAAGGTGATGAGGGCGACCAGGTAGAGGTCGAGGCTCAGGCGGTCGCCGATGAACGTCAGGATCACGGCGACGATGGCGTTGGTGACGAACCCGCTGATGAAGATCCGATTGTCGTAGACCCCGTCGAGCTCCGCCCGGACCGCTCCCAGGACGGAGTCGAGCGCGGCGAGGATCGCGACGGCGGTGTATCGGCTGAACTCGAAGCCGACGTTGACGTTGAGGACGAGCCCGGCAAGGACCCCGACCAGGAGGCCGAGCAGCGGGAGCAGCACGTCGCGAGGTCCTCGTTCCGATGACTGTGGGCTAGGCTACCAAACCCGGGCCCCTGGAGCCGGGCGGGGCGCGC
>JAPVSP010000579.1:0-3730 GCA_047519685.1 Chloroflexota bacterium | reverse complement strand
GCCTGGACCTGCTCGTCCGCACCCACGATCAGGATGCCGGTCGGATCGAGGCTGCCAGCTCCCGATGCTGGTGCCGTCGGCTGCGAGCCCCCGCTCTTCGAGCCCCCGCTCTGCGAGCCCGGGGGTGCAGAACACCCGACCACCGCGAGGGAAGCCGCGAGGAGGACGGTGGCAAGCCCGAAGCCAACACGAACGAACCGTCGTCCGCGATCGGCCACGGCTGTGCGCGCCGTCTCCGCTGGATGGAACGGGCGGACACTGACCTCGCAGTCGTGGCGCGGACGGGGCTCAGGACGGCCCTTGACATCTCGATCGGGCCGGTCAGTCATCGCTCCTGTTCCAGTATCTGGCTGCCGGTCAGCCGGCCGGCTCCACTCCAGCCGCTACCGGGCCCAGACCGATGGGCGGGGCGACAGTGAACGAGGGTTCGGGACGGTTCAAGAGGCTGTCGGCCCGATCCTGCGTCTTCAGCATACCCAGCAGTCGTTTGACGTCAGGAGGCTGCGCTCGTCCCGGATCGCTGCCCGGCGCCGCACCTCAGTCGCTGGCTCCGCCGGTGGGGGTAGGGGAGGGCCTTTCCCTAGTTGGCCTCACGAGCGTCGAGCCGCCACCGCGGGTTCGGGCCACTACCCGATGCTCGAGGTCGGCGTCCAGGTCATTGCGATGCTCGAGCGGTTCCTCGAGATCCTCGCAACGGAGTCACGAAGGAGGCCGAGGCGACGGCAGGGCCGGCGGCCGGTCGCATGAGCGGCCGACGATCGCCTCGCGGTAGGCTGTGACTCGGCCCGGCCCCGCGTCCCACGCGGTCACTTCGTAACAGCAGCCCCGACTCCTCTCGCCTCGGCACGTCGGGTTGGCTTGGCGGGCCCACGCCCCGTCACAAGTCCAGTCCGACCGCGGGACCTTCGGGCGGCGTGGCACCAGCGCCGGGCCAATCGCCGGTCGCTGCCAGGCCGCAGAGGCCCAGCAGGAGGAGGGCGAGGAAGACGGCCGCGACCATTCGATCGATCACATCGGATCGGGGTCGCCCGGCATCCACACGAGTCCGGCCGACCGCCCTGGGAAAGATGGCGGGCTTGACGCCAACGCCGATCGCTTGCGTGGTCATCTCGTCTCCCTGGCTCCGGCGGCCCTGTTGCCGTAAGGGACACGATGGCTGCTGGTGCGCGCGGCGCCATCGGGGCCTGCCCCGGGACCGACGCAGAGACTTCGCGGGTCCACACGGTGCCCCGGGCTGGACCGCGGTGGGAGGATTCGACGATGCACGCCTCACGCGCGGCCATGCTCTGGGCGATGGCCGTCGGCATCGCCTCGATCGGCGCGGCGGTGGTGTTGCCGTTGACATCGCCGTACGGGCTGGCTCAAGGCGACAGTCCGGCCACGCTCACGGTCTACGGGATCGCGGGGCTGCTGTGGTTGACCGCGATCATGGTCAACCTGGCACGCCAACCCGCGAACCCGCTCTGGAAGCTGATGCTCGCCTACCTGGCGGTCAGCCGGCTTGTCTTTGCCCTCCAATTCGTCCCGTACCCAGTCACGCAGAGTCTGGCGTCGACCTTCACGGTTTCGACGATCGCGTTGTTCGTCCACGTCCTCGTCGGCTACCCATCGGGTCACCTGCGCACGCGGTTCGACCGTGCGGTCGTCCTCTTCATCTACGCCTTCGTCGTCGGGGTCGTCCTCCTGGCCGCAGCGATGCGGACGTCCTGGACCGACTGCAAGACTGCCTTGTGTCCGCAGAACGTCCTCCTTATCTGGCCCAACGACAAGCTGGCGGATGCCGTGGGACAGGTCACCGACCTCGCGGCTCCGATCATCGGTACCCTCGTCGTGTACGCCATCTGGCGCCACTGGCAGGTGGCTGCTCCGGCCGCCCGACGAGTGCTCGTTCCCGTGGCAGTCGCTGTGGTGATGACCTATGTCATCAGGTCCCTGGGCTACCTCGGCGACGCGCTCGGTAGCGACCTGTTGCGGGAGGCCGTGCACTACCCTTCGCTCGTCGCCGATGCCATCGTCCCGGTCGGGCTGATGCTCGGCGTCCTCCGGCTCCGACTCGATCGCGGCCGGGTGGCAGGGCTGGTGGTCGAGCTTGGGAGAGGGATCCCGTCCGGTGGGCTGCGCGATATGCTGGCCCGGGCGCTCGGGGATCCGACGCTTCAACTCGCCTTCGCAACGCCGAATGCCGCGGGGTACATCGACGGCGCGGGCCACCCGGTCGAGCTGGCCACCGAGGACCGTGACCGGGCGCTCGCGCGGATCGAACGCGACGGCGAGCCGCTTGCCGTCCTCGTCCACGACCGCACCATCGACGAGGAGGACCCCGGACTGGTCGAAGCGGTCAGCAGCGCCGCTCGCCTGGCCATCGAGCACGAGCGACTCACCGCCCAGGTGCGAGCACAGCTGGAGGAGGTCCGCGCATCGCGGGCGCGGATCGTCGAGGCGGCCGACGAGGAGCGGCGGAGGGTCGAGCGCGATCTGCACGACGGCGCGCAGCAGCGACTCGTCGCGCTCACCATGCGGCTCGAGCAGGCGCGCGCCACGGCAGCAGGGTCATCCCGGCTGATCGATGACACGACCGCGGAGCTTCGCGAAGCCATCGCCGAGGTCCGCGGCCTCGCGCGCGGGCTCTATCCCCCCATCCTCACCGAGGCGGGGTTGGCCGCTGCGGTCGAATCCCTGGCGGAGCGGGCGCCGATCCCCGTCGACGTCCGGATCCCGGACGCGCGCTTCCCGCCCGCGATCGAGGTGACCGCCTATTTCGTCGTGGCCGAGGCCCTCACGAACGTGACTCGGTACGCCGGGGCGACCCTGGCCCGCGTGCACGCTGCGGTCGCGGATGACGCGCTGACCGTCACGATCGTCGATGACGGACGGGGTGGCGCGGACCCGGGTCGCGGGACCGGCCTCAGGGGCCTCGCCGACCGGGTGGCCGCGATCGGCGGGAGCCTCGAGATCGACTCAGCGCCGGGGGCGGGCACGACGGTACGTGCCGCGCTTCCACTCCCTGCCGATCACCGATGAACCATCGTCCGGAAGGGATCCGAACCTTCCTCATCGCGGACATCCGCGGCTTCACGAGGTTCACGGCCGAGCATGGCGACGAGGCCGCGGCGAGTCTCGCCACCAAGTTCGCCGAGATCACGGCGAAGGCCGTCGAGCGCCGGGATGGGACGCTCGTCGAGCTGCGCGGTGACGAGGCACTGACGGTCTTCGATTCCGCGCGCCAGGCCTTGCGTGCTGCCGTCGAGCTTCAGTCTCTGTTCCGCGAGGAGACAGGGATGCATCCGTCCCTTCCGCTCGTCGTGGGGATCGGCCTCGATACCGGAGAGGCCGTGGCCGTGGGTGACGGGTATCGCGGCGCAGCCCTGAACACGGCTGCCCGCCTCTGCGCCCTGGCTGCCGGCGGGGAGATCATCGCCAGCCAGGACCTCGTCCATCTGGCGGGTCCGGTTCCGGGCATCTCGTTCGTGGACCTGGGACCGACCGAGCTGAAGCGGATGCAACACTCGGTGACCGCCGTGCGCGTCGAGGCCACGGCCGCCAGCGCAAGCGCCGAGCGCTCTGCTGCGCCGATCCGCGTCGTGCTCGCCGATGACGCCGTGCTGCTCCGCGAAGCGCTGGCCGCGGGCCTCAAGGCCGCCGGCTTCGAGGTGGTCGGCCAAGCCAGCGATGTCGCCGGGCTCCTCGCCCTCGTCGAGACACGAGCACCGGACGTGGCAGTCGTCGACGT
>JAPVSP010000578.1:0-2669 GCA_047519685.1 Chloroflexota bacterium | reverse complement strand
CGGCACCCTCGCGGTCTGACGCCGACCGACGCGCGGAGCTGCGGGGAGGCCTCGGATGAGCGGACGCGTCATCGTGGTCGGGTCGGTCAATGTCGACCTGGTCGTTCGAGCGGCGCGCCTGCCGACCCCGGGTGAGACCGTGACCGGGGGCACGTTCGAGCGGCATCACGGGGGCAAGGGCGGCAACCAGGCGGTCGCCGCGGCGCGCCTCCGCCGGCCGACGCTCTTCGTGGGCGCGATCGGAGAGGACGCGTTCGGGATCGAGGCGCGTGCGGCACTGCAGGCGGAGCACGTCGACACGTCGCGCCTGCTGACGATCCCCGGATCCGTGACCGGCGTGGCGCTGATCCTGGTCGATGCGAGGGCCGAGAACCTCATCGGCGTGGCGTCCGGGGCGAACGCGGCGCTCGAGCCCGGGATGGTCGCCGAGGCCCTCGGCCGGCTCGGGCCGCTCGACGGGGACGTCGTCCTCGTCTGCCACGAGATCCCCACGGCGGCGGTCCGGGAGGCGCTGCGCGTCGGCCGAGCGGCCGGCGCGATCACCGTTCTGAACCCCGCCCCGGCCGCCGGCCTGGACGCTGCCACGCTCGCGCTCGCCGATGTGATGACGCCCAACCGCAGCGAGCTCGCGACGCTCGTCGGGAGCGTCGTCGGCGAGATGGGCGGACCGGCCGTCTCGGGCGATCCGGCCGAGGCCGCCCATCGGCTGCTCGAGTCGCTGCCGGTCCCGCCCGCGGGCCCACATCCCCTCGGGGACGGCACGGATGGACAGGCGATCGTCGTGACGCTCGGACCGTCCGGCGCACGGCTCGTCCGTCGCGGCCGCGGACCGGGGGCCGCCGTCGCCATCCCGGCGCCGATCGTCGAGGCGATCGACTCGACCGGGGCGGGCGACGCGTTCAACGGCGCCCTGGCGGCCGCGCTCGCCGAGCGTCGCTCGCTCGACGATGCCTGCCGCCGGGCCGTGGCCGCCGGGGCGCTCGCGACGATCCGGGTCGGGGCGCGGGAGGGGATGCCGACGGCCGAGCGGCTCGAGGCGTTCATGGCCGAGGTCGCGTCACCCCTGGCCGGGGGCCGACCCGCCCGCTGAGGCGGCCGGCGGCGTCGCTCAGCCCGGGGCGGCGTCGCTCAGCCCGGGGCGGCCGGGCCCAGCCAGGCGGTGGTCATCCGGCCGGCCGGTGTCATCTCCAGGCGACCCGCGGCCGTCACCCACCAGGCCGCCAGGCCGATCGACCGGGCGAGCGGGCCGATCGCCCGCTCCCCCGCGAGGAACAGCTCCTTGGTCCGGACCTCGGCCCAGGCCGGGTCCGGGGCGAGGACGGTGACCGAGGCCAGCCCGTCGTCGCCGGGGTCGCCGGACGTGGGGTCGATGAGGTGATGGACGGCGACCCCGGACGGGCCCCGCCAGCGGTTGACCAGGAGCGAGGACGTCGCGACGGCCCCCTGCCCGACGGCGATGACCGCGAGCGGCTCGGAGCCGCCGCCAGGGTCCTCCACGCCGACGAGCCAGGGGCCGTCCCCCGGCGCCGGGCCCGAGGCCACCAGGTCGCCGCCCGCCTCGAGGAGCAACCCGGGCACCGGGCCGAGCAGTCGCCGGGCACGCGTCGCCGCCCAGCGCAGCGCGAGGCCCTTGCCGATCCCGCCGAGATCCACCGGCTCGCGCAGCCGGACGGCGCCGACCTCGTCGAGGTCGAGGACCCGACGGGCGGCCCGCCCGACCGCGTCACCGGCGCCTCCGGGCCGGCCCGCTTCGCCGACGACCGTCGGCGACGGGGCCTCGACCGACGCTCCCCGGTAGCCGAGCCGGTCGAGGTCGCGCAGGACCCGCGGATCGAAGCGTCCTCCGGTCAGACGTCGGGCTCGGTCGGTCGCGACGAGGGCTCGCCGAAGCCGGTCGCTCACCCGGAGGGCTCGTCCGGCGACCGAGGCCCGGTTCAGCGCGGTGATCTCGCTCGTCTCGCGGAAGCGGGACATCGCCTCCTCGCATGCCTCGAACTCGTCCCTGACGGCCCCCCAGGCCCGCGTCGCATGGCCCTCGTCCCCGCCGGCGACGGTCAGCCGAAGCGGCGAGGCCATCGCGTGCGCCTCGAAGCGGTAGACGGGCGTCGCGGCGATCGCCGTCATGCCCGGCGAGTGCTCACGGCTTGCCGGAGGCTCCCGTCGTCGCATGGACCGCCGGCGCCGGCGCGACGGCCACCGAGCGCGGCAGGCTCGGCAGCGACACGCTCGTCGGCAGCGTCGTGGCGCCGCCCTCGATCCGCCCGACCGAGGTCGCCAGCCCCCGCAGCTCGCGCTGGACGAGGTCGAGCTGGTCGGCGACGCGCCGGTAGCCTGCCCCGGCCGCCTCGTACTTGGCGCGGCCGTCCGCGAGCTGGCGCTCGAGCGCATCGTGGCCGGCCTGGAGTGCGGCCACGGCCGAGGCGAGCGGCGCGCGCTCCGCCGCCGTCGCGGCCTCGGTCGACGACTGGAGCGCCGTGACGCCCGCCAGCGACGCCGCGTAGGCGCCCGCCGAGAGGCCGAGGACCACCCCGAGGTGGTAGGGCCGACGCGCGGCGGCCTTCGTCTTCGCCGCGGCGACGGCCTTCGGCCGGGCGTGCGGGCCTGCGGTGGACCGTGCGCCCGGCGGAGCGTCGGCGGGGGTCCCGCGGTGCGGGTCCCCGGTGGCTTGG
>JAPVSP010000577.1:0-1722 GCA_047519685.1 Chloroflexota bacterium | reverse complement strand
CTCGGCTGGCCGTTCGACGTCCCGACGCTCCGGCGCATCAAGCGACTCTGGGTCCGCCATTCGATCGCCGAGGACGCGCCCGACATCGATGGGCTGATCGCGACCCTGGCCCCGGACTGCGTCTATTGACTTCCCCTGCGATCCGGCGGCCCGGCTGTTCGCCGGCGAGCGGATCCACTTCGATCGTGGTGAGCTGGCTCCGTCCCCCACGCGCCCTGAGCGCCGCGTCCCGTCAGCGCACCGAGACCGACCCAACGCCGCCGCGGAACTCGATCTCGACCTTGTTCCCGGCCGTCTCGAAGTCCGGCGAGGCCCAGCCGCCGAGCGGGTCGCGTGGGAACCGGCCGGTGTCGATGTCGCTGCTACCCAGCGCGACCGTCGTCCGGATCCGCGCCGCGACCCCGGGTGGCACGCGGAAGCGCAGGGCGGCCGCGCCGCCCTCGGCATCCACTCGGGTGAAGCCGGCGGCTGCCGGGAGCACGACCTCGGTCTCGCTGGCGCCGGTCCGGATGCGGAGCTCGGTCACGCGGAGGGCCGACAGGTCCGCCAGGGTCCGCGCGGCGCCGACCTCGATCGAGAGCCGCAGCGGGACCTCCGCGCTGAGGCCGAGGCGCCACTCGAATGGCACCCGGTCCCAGCCCATCCCCCAGAACGCCTGGCCCGGCGTGGACAGGCGCACCCGTCCGGGGCCTCCGTCCTCGCGCCGGACGCCCCCACGGAACGAGCCATCGACGAGGTCGCCCGGCGAGGACGCGCCCGCGATCTCCAGCCGGCCCGCGCCGAATGCCAGTGCGACCTCGCCCGTCGAGGCCCCCCCGAGCGGGACCGCGAGGGTCTCCGGGGAGGCGCCGCTCGGGCCCGCGCCGGAAGCCGCCGTGCCCGCACCGGAAGCCGCCGTGCCCGCGCGGCCGCCGGTTGGCCCACCCCCGGCGGTCGGTCCCGGGGACGGGTTCGACGCCCAGCCCGCATCCGCCCGCCAGCCGGGCGGACCCCACCAGCGGCGCGGCATGAGCGAGGCGACGATGACGAGCAGCCCGAGGAGGACGAGCGCGCCCGGCACGACGAGCTCGGCCAGCGGTCCGCTCGGCCGGCCATCGAGTCCGAGCACGCCCTCGAAGAACAGGAACCCGACGAGGAAGATCGCGATCCC
Source organism: Chloroflexota bacterium (assembly GCA_047519685.1). Classification (GTDB taxonomy): domain Bacteria; phylum Chloroflexota; class Limnocylindria; order Limnocylindrales; family CSP1-4; genus JAPVSP01. Next base: position 572 of record JAPVSP010000577.1, on the reverse strand, counting down.
GGCCACGAGCGCGCCCAGGCCGCCGCGCGCGATCTCCCAGCGCTGGGTCAGGATGCCGTAGAGGAAAAGTCCGAGCCCCACGCCGCCCGGGGCGACGAGGGCCCAGGCGTAAGCCCAGCTCGCGTAGACGTGATAGGCGTCCTGCACGGCGAGCACGCAGCCGACGCTCGTGACGATTCCGCCGAGCGCGGCGAAGCCCGATCCGACCTCGCCTCCGAGGGCGACGGCGATCAGGAAGATCGCGAGGCCCGGGACGATGATCCAGACGGGCCAGCCCACCTGGATCCCGGTCTGCTGCGCGACGAGCAGCGCGAATCCCGTGACGACCAGCACGACCCCGACGAGGAGCGGACCTCGCCGCCCCGCCTCCCAGCGGTCCATCCCCATCATCCCTCCTGCTCCCTTCGGCGCGGCGGACGCTCCTCCGGCCCCGATGCTAGGCGCCGGGGCCGCGGGAGCACGGGGCCATCCGGACCATCCCGTCAGGTCTCAGGGGCACAGGACTCGCCGCCCTCCGGGTCCGCCGGGACGATCCGGCGGGATCCTCCGAGGGACCGCTGCCCGTCGATCGT
>JAPVSP010000576.1:0-4143 GCA_047519685.1 Chloroflexota bacterium | reverse complement strand
GGGAGGGAGAGCGGGAGCCCCAGCGAATCGGCGACGAGCCAGAATGCGAGGGCGTCGCAGAACCAGGCGACCAGCCCGATCAGGAGCGCCACGACGACGACCCGTCGCCGGCCGATGACCCGGAAGCCCGTGCCGAAATGGGCGTGCCGCTCGAGGATGGCGCCCCGGACCAGGCGGGGCGCCCGCGGCTCGAGCGATCCGTGCAGCCTGCCGCCGAGTCGACCCAGGTCGGTCGTGAACAGCAGGGCGAGGATCGTCAGGCCGACGGCGCCGGCGACCAGGCTGACCGTACGGAACGGCCCGGCGACTCCGAGGAGGACCGCCGTCAGCGCGGCGACGACGGCGAGCGACGGGCCGTCGAGCCCATGCTCGAGCATGATCGTGCCCAGGACGCCGGAGAACGGGAGGCGATGCCGCCGCGCGACGATGTAGCACTTGACGCCGTCCCCGATGCGTGCGGGGGTGAGGTTGTTCACCAGCGACGCGACGAGCATCGCGGCCGTCAGCGAGCCGACCCCGATGGGTCGACCGTCGGGGGGCGCCGGGAGCAGGGTCTGGAAGCGCACGGCGCGAAGGACGAGCTGGACGACGACCACGCCCAGGGCGGGGACGAGCCAGGCCGGATCGGCGCGCCCGAGGGCGGCGGCCACGGCCCCGAGGTCGAACGATCGGATGACCACGAGCGCGGCGGCGGCCGCGACGACCAGCCCGCCGCCACGCAGCAGGACCGCGCGGAGCAACGAGGATGTGCGAGTGGGGGTCGAGGGGGAAGCCGGCACCGAGGGGCGGAGGATACCGCAGGTCGGCGCCGAACGCTCTCGAGGCGGGTCCGAGCCTCCGTCGGGCGCGGTCGGAGGTCGAACGGCTCCTGGCGGCGGTCGGAGCTGCCCCTCGCGTCCGCGGGCGGAACTGCTGGCCTCGCGTCCGCGGGCGGACGGTGCTGGCCTCGCGTCCGCCGGCGGTCGGCCCTGCCCCTCGCGTCCGCCGGCGAATCCTCTCTAACGACCACCCGGAGGACCTTAGCCGCGCTACCTGCCGTCTCCGGCCCTCGCCCGGACCAGAGTCACGCTGCAGGGCAGCCTCCGGGACGCGTCCCCGCCTTCCGGAACGCGCATACGGTTCCCGTGGTGGTCGTTAGAGACAGATCGCAGAGGCGCCGGCAAAGGCAGCGGCAGAGGCGGCGGCAGACGCGGCGGCAAAGGCAGCGGCAGAGGCGCCGGCAGACGCGGCGGCAAAGGCGGCGGCAGACTGGGCGACCCACGCCCGTTCGGCTCCCGGCCGCCTCGTTTGACCACTCGTCTTGCTGACCCTAGACTCCGGCGATGCGCCATCTCACCCGCGACCCACGCTCCTGCGGGTGCTCGTGCATGTGTCCGGGCGCCGGCGCGACCTGAACCTCGTCCCCGAGGTGCGCGCCGGCGAGCGATCCGCCCAGACCGCACCCGGAGGTTCCCTCGATGGCCATTCCCACGGCGACGCCTGCCGTCGCGTCCCCGACGTCCCCACCGTCGCCCGCGGCGAACGACCCGGCTCGACCCGTTGGCGCAACCCCGGCCTCGATCGTCGAGTCGCTCGCAGCCGATGAGCGGTCCACCCGCAACGGCGTCACGATCGTCGTCTTCTCCGGCGACTTCGACCGGGTCCAGGCCGCGTTCAACATCGCTGTCGGGGCCGCCTCGAGCGGCATGCCCGTGACGATGTTCTTCACGTTCTGGGGCCTCGATGTCATCACCCGACCCGATGCCACGCGAGTCGGGCGCGATCCGCTTCGCACGGCCTTCCGGTGGCTCAAGCCAGGCGGCGCGCGCCGCCTCCCGCTCAGCCGGTTCAACTTCGCGGGCCTCGGGCCCGTGCTCATGCGCCGGCTGATGGGCGAGTTCAAGATGCCGACCGTCGACCAGATGCTCGACCTCGCGCACTCTCTCGACGTGAAGATCGTGGCCTGCACGATCACGATGGGCGTCATGGGCCTGGCGAAGGAGGACCTGCTCCCGATCGTCGACTCGTACGCCGGCGTCGCGGCCTATCTCGCGGATGCCAGCGCAGGCGCCGTGAACCTCTTCATCTGACGATCCACTCTCCCCGAAAGGAGGACTTCCTTGGCGATCGAACGCCCCACCCCACCGCTGCCCCGAGCCGACGTCGTCGTCGACGCGGCCGGCTTCCTCTGCCCCATGCCGATCGTCAAGCTCGCCCAGGCCGTGAAGTCGGTCAGGGTCGGCCAGATCGTCGAGGTCGTTGCCACCGACCCCGGCATCCTCGCCGATGCTCCGGCGTGGGCGAAGCTCAGCGGCCACGACATCATCGGCGCCTACTCCGAGGGCGACCGGCACCGCTTCTGGTTCCGCAAGCTCCACGACTGAGCGGGGTCCGCGGGCGGGTCCAGGCTGGGCGGCACCGAGGAACGAGGCCGGGCGGCACCGGTCGGCGCTCGAGATGCGGCGGCCTCCCCGGGCTCGCCTCGCCGCCCCGTCGAGATCCGCCTCGCGGCACGAAGCCGTCGATGGTACGAAGGTCAGGCTACCGCGACGGCGCGTGCACGGAACAGTGGGATCATGACCCAGGGACGGGACGGACCCGGCCGAGCGCTCGAGCGTCTGCGTGGCGACCTCCGCCGGCGCCTCGTCGAGGGCCTGGCCTCGGCCTCCCTCGACGACCCGTTCCTGCCGTCACTCCTGCGCTGGGCGGAGCGGCCGGCGGCCGACGACGCGGCGCAGCCCGCGGCCGACGACCCGGCCGGAGAGGCGCCCGAGGCGGCCGCCCGGGCACCCGTCCAGAACGGGCTCGAACAGGCTCGCACGCTCGGGTCCGCGCTGCTCCACCACTGGGCCGAGCGGCGGCTGGGAGGGCCCGACGGACCGCGTCGCTACCGCTGGGACCTGCCCACGGCACGCTGGCTGGACCCCGCCGACCTGACCGCCTGGCGGCCGGTCGAACGCGAGCTGGCCCAACGGCAGCCCCAGGCGCTGGCGGATCGACTCTGGCTGCCCGCCCTCCTTGGCGATACCGTGGAGTGGCTCGCTGCGACGGCCGCGAGCGGCCCGGATGCCGGGCTCGCGGCCCGCCTGCTCGACGAGGCCGCGCCGCGCGTCGCCGACGACCTGGCTCGCCGCATCGAGGCGACGGACCCCTGGGGCGACACGCACCTGGCCGCCGTGTTCACGGCTCGGCGGCGCGCGCTGGATCGGTTCGATCCCCTCGTTCGGGCGCTCCAGGCCCGCTACGTCACCCTGGCCGAGGCATCCGGCCAGCGGGTCACGGGACGCCAGTTCCCGTTCAACGGCACTCCGCTACCCTCGGCGTCGGCCCACCTCGCCTCGGCGATCGTCGCCCTCGGGCAGGGCATGGACCTCCTCGGATCGCTTGTCGGGTTCCTCCGACGGACGCAGCGCGTGGACGGCGGTTGGGGCGATCCCGAGCTGCCCACCGACCTGCTGACGACCCTCGCCTGCGCCCGCGTCCTCGCGTCGCTCGAGCCGGGGTGGGACCCGCGATCGGTCCTGCCCGCCATCGAGCGGACGCGGGAGGCCGCGAACGGCTGGCGGGTGCTCGGCCCCGAATGGCCCTACGTCGCGGCCGAGCTCGCCTCGTTCCTCGACGCGCTCGATCGCCCGTTCCACGAGCGGTTCCGCTGGCCGCACTACGCGCCCTGGCTGATCGACCCGCACTCGAAGCTGCCGCGGTTCGCCGCCTACCAGGAGATCGCCGCGCTGGCGGCGGCCGTGGACGGCCTCGGGAGCGCCCGCCTCGAGGTGGCCTTCATCGACCTCGCGGCCTTCGGCAAGTGGAACAGCAAGTACGGGATGCAGCGGGGCGACGAGGTCCTGGAGTTCTTCGGACAGCAGCTGCGGACGATCCGCTGGTCGCGAACCATCCAGGACGGCGGCGACGAGGACCTGGTCGTCGGAGCGCCCGGGCGCGCCCGGCTGGGCGACGACCTGGGCGACCTCTTCGATCGGTGGCCCGAACGGTTCGCCGACCGGTTCCCGGGCCTGGATACCGTGGCGCCGCGCGCCGTGGTCGCCGACGTGGCGGGCGAGGCGCTGCTGGCCGGACGGGAGCGGCTCGGCAAGGCGATCGGCCCGCTCAAGCGGCTCGCGCGTCGGCCGCCACCCAACGGCGTGATCCGTCGGCTCGACTGAT
>JAPVSP010000575.1:0-4635 GCA_047519685.1 Chloroflexota bacterium | reverse complement strand
CGCAGGGAATCGAGATCCCGGGAATGCCGGCCAGGTTCACGCTGATTGTGAAGATGTCGGACAGGTACATCTGGAGCGGGTCGGTTGTCTTCTCCCCGATCTTGAATGCAGCCGTTGGCGCCGTCGGCGTGCTCGCCCACGAGCGCGACGAACAGGCTGCCCGGCCGGACGCCGCGCGAGTCCTCGACCGGGCCGCGCACGGCGACCGCCGCGACGTCCGCGGGCGCGACCGGCCGCCCGCCGCGACGGGCGCCCCGGAGCCGGCCGGCGAGGGCGAGTCGCTCGAGCAGGCCAGCCAGCGCGCGGGCCACGGTCGGTTCGGATGCCGCGAGCTGTCGCTCGATGGTCGGCCGCGGCTCCCGCATCAGCGGCCTCGCCCCGTCACCGCCGCCATGCGGCCGGCGACCCGCCCGAGCCGGTAGCGCCACGGCCGGGCGACCCACTGGTGGTTGCCGACCTGCTCGATCCAGCGCGCACCGAAGGATCGCTTGAAGGCGTAGAGGCCGTACATCGGCTCCCCCTCCTCGGGCAACCGTCGCGCGCCGGGCACGTCGACGCCCGCCAGGTCGACCTCGTCAAGGCCCTCGCGGCGGGCCAGCTGGATCGCCCGCCAGAGCATCAGGTGAGCGACCCCCGGGTACGCCCGTCGCCGGTCGGCCCGATCCGCGGAGTGCGAGTAGGTCAGCCGACCTCCGTGCCGGTAGAACATCCCGCCCCCCAGCGGCTCCCCCTCAGGACTGCGCACCTCCAGCAGGACGATCCGCCGGGCGGCCATCCCCGTCCGCCCCCAATCGAGGAACGGCTCGCGGGCACCCAGGTGGAAGCTCCGCCGCTGGGCGGTCCCGACCAGCAGGTCGTACAGGCGGCCGAGCGCCGCGAGCGCCTCCGTCTCCAGGCGCCCGGCATCGGGTACCTCGAAGCCCGGCCCGGGATCGCCCGCAGCACGCGGCTCGATGCGGACGACGCGCAGGCCCTTCCGCTCCGCGCCGCGGATGCGCTGCCGGGTGGTGGCATCGATGCCCATCAGCAGGGCATCTTCGCTCGGTGCGCCGGCCAGTGGGAGCGCCATGCGGTGTCGGGACGGCTGGATCTCCTCGATCCGAGCGAAGCCGGCCGCCGCGATGCGCTCCTCGTAGCCGAGCCCGGCCGGGACCTCCGCGTCGCTCGACACGACGTCGACCCCGTGCGCCGCCAGCCAGCGCGACGCGGCGACGAGTCGGGCGGCGGTCCGCTCGGCCGGCTCGCCGGCCGAGACCGGGCCGCGCGAGATGTACACGCCGGCCCCGCCGACGAGCGGCCAGCCGCGCTCGAGGGCGAGCAGCCGGAAGCCGTCGTCGAAGGCGAGGAAGCGCGGCCGCCAGCCGTGACGGGCGCGGTACTCCGCCCACGGCCGGGACTGGTACAGGTCCCCGCCGGGGACGTCCACGGTCCGGGCGTCCCAGTCGTCCAGCTCCGCCGGGCCGAGCTCGCGGAGGTTCGCCGCCGTCGGCCCGGGTGTCCGGGTGGGGCCCGCTCCGGCGGTCGGGGCGCTCATGCGTCGTCGCGGTCCTGGCTGCCCGGGCCACTCGACTCGGCGCCTCGCCGGCGCTCGCGGAGCGCGAGGGCGACGCGGACGACCCGGTCGCCGAGCGTGTCGAGGGGCAGCTCCCAGCCGCCGATGTAGGCCACCTCGCGGCCCCCGAAGCCGGCCTTGAAGTGGGCGATCCCCGGGTTGACGAGGCCCCACAGGTCGTACGTCGCCGCAGCGGCCTCCCGGGATCGGCGGATCGCCTCCCACTTGAGGAGGTAGTTCGCCCGGAGGTCCGCACCGGCCGTCGTCATGCCCCCATACGGCTCGACGACCCGGTCGCCGCATCGGACGAGGAAAAGGGCCGCCTGCGGCGCACCTTCGGCATCGCGGGCGAACAGGAGTCGCGCCTTCCCGCTCGGCTCGAAGGCGTCCCAGACGGCGCGATACGAGGCCTCGGTCCGGACCGCCATCCCGGTGCGCAGCGACGTCTCGCGCAGGATCGCGTGGAAGACGCCCAGGGCCGAGCCATCGCCTTCGACGACCGTCACCCCGGCGCGCCGGGCGCCGTTGACGTACTGGCGCCACTTGCCGCGCAGGTCGCCCCAGAGCGCCTCCTCGGGCGCGGAGAGGTCGATGAGACGCGTCGTCGACGGCTGGATCGAGGTCGCCGGCCGCCAGCCGCTCGCCGCGAGCGAGGCGCGGAGGCTCCCGTCGGGATCGTCCGGCCCACCCGCCTCGACGGGAGGGTCGATGCGCACGGCGGCGGGACGGGCGCGGTCGTGCCCGACATCGGACCTGAGCGCGTCGGTGAGGGCGGCGATCGCCCCGCCGGACCAGCGCCCGACGACGGGCCCGCGCGGCGCGTAGGCGAAGGCCCAGGGCAGCGGCGGCTGACGGCGCCGGAGGACCTGGACCCCGATGGGCCCATCGGGTCCCGGGACGACCACCCGGCGAGGGCTCCAGCCGTTCGGCGCCTTCACCCGGGCCCAGCCCGTCGTCTGGAGATACGACCCGTCGCGGCAGGCCTCGACGAACCCATCCCAGGCGGCGTCGACGGCCTCGAGCCGCTCCGGTGTCGGCACGCCGGCCGGGTGCCGGCCCGGTTGCGGCCGCTCGCTCGGATGGGCGGACGGAGACCGCCCCTGGCCGACGATCGTCGTCAGCCCGCGACCGGGGGCGGGTGGCTCGCTCATGCCGGCGGCCTCCGGATGGGCCGGCCGCGGAGCGCACGCCCGATCGCGCGTGCCCGCCGGACCCACGGTCGGAGGACGACCTCGTGCGCCGGGGCGCATTCGACCCAGTGGGCGCCGAACGAGCGCTTGTGCTCGTAGAGCCCGTACGTCGGCTCGCCGGGCTGCGGGATGCGACGAGCGCCGGGCAGATCGACCCCGCCGAGGTCGATCGAGGCGTCGCCCGCCTCGATCGCCCGGCGGATCGCGGTCCACCGCAACAGGTGCATCGTGCCCGGGTGGGCCCGGCGGGTGGACGCGTCGTCCGCCGAATAGGCGGTCGCGAAGCGGCCACCCTGCCGGTACAGGAAGAGGCCGCCGACGAGGCGCCCGTCGTGGCGGGCCGCGAGCAGCACGCCCTGCCCGACGTCGATGACGCGGCGCCACCACAGGACCGTGTCGTCGACGTCGCCGACCCAGAACTCGCGACGACGGGCGGTCGCCGCGTACAGGCCGGCGAACTCGGCGAGCGAGGCCGCGTCCCGGACCTCGGCGACGCTCGTCCCCGCCCGCTCCGCTCCGCGGATCCGCTGGCGGGTCGTCTTCGCCACCGCCGCGAGGACGCCCTGCTCGTCCGCGCCGAGCGGCAGATCGAGGACCATGCGGTGGCGCTCGGCCTGTGACTCCTCCGCCTCGCGAAAGCCGGCGGCCGCCAGGCGGGACTCGTACCCGGCATCCGCCGACAGCTCGGGATCGGCCGTGAACGCCACGGCGCCGAGCCCGGCCAGCCAGTCGCGGAGCGCGATGACGCGATCGGCCACCCGCTCGGGCGCGTCTCCGGCGCTCACCGGTCCGCGCGGCGAGTAGGCCAGTCTGCCGGGGATCGGCCACCGCCGGCGCGTGAAGACGAGGGCCACCCGGTCGTCGCTGAAGGTCACGAAGCTGGCGTCCCAGCCGCGGCCGCCGCGGTGCGCCGCCCAGGCCGTGCCCTGACGCACGCTGCCGCCGGGAGCGTCGACCGCACGCGCGTCCCAGCCGGCGGGCGGCGTCGTCTCGACCCAACGGACGCGCACGGTCGCGGCCATCAGTCGCCGCCTCCCGCGTCGCCGGCCCGGGCGCCATGGCGGCGCAACGCCAACCAGACGCGGGCCCGCAGCGCGCTCTCGAACGCGGCGTGCCCGACCGGGTCGAAGACCAGGTCCCAGGCCCCGATGTAGCGGATCTCGCGGCCTCCGAAGCCCGACTTGAAGTGGGCGATCCCGGGGCTGGCCAGGCCCCACATGTCGTAGCTGGTCGCCCCGGCCGCCTTCGCCCGTCGGATCGACTCCCACTTCAGCAGGTAGTTGGCCCGGCTGTCGGCCCCCTGTGCCGTCATCCCGCCGAACGGCTCCACGACGCGGTCGCCGCAGCGCATCAGCCACAGCGTCGCGAGCGGTGTCCCGTCCGGCGCATCGGCGAAGAGGAGCGAGACGATGCCGTGGGGTCGGAGCACATCCCACATCGACCGATACGCGCCCTCGGTCCGGATGATGAACCCGACCCGTCGCGCGGTCTCGTCGATGATCCGATAGTAGTCCCCGAGGCGCTCGGCCCCTCCCTCGCGGATGACGACCCCGCCGGATCGCGCGCGGTTGACGTACTGGCGCCATTTCTTGCGCAGATCGCCCCACAGCACGCCCTCGTCCGCGCGCAGGTCCAGCAGCCGCGTCGAGGCCGGCTGGACCGGCGGCGCAGCGCGCCAGCCGGCCCGCCTCAGCGCCTCGCGCAACGACCCGTCGCGGTCCTCCGGCCCGTCGAGCTCGACCTCCGGGTCGATCCGCAGGTGAGACACGCGACGGACGACCCGCGGCAGCTCGGCGCGAAGGCTGACCGAGATCGCCTCGACGCTCGCGGGCGACCAGCCGGTGGCGACGGGGCCCCGCGGCGCGTAGGCAAACGACCAGGGCAGCGGCCGGG
>JAPVSP010000574.1:0-2420 GCA_047519685.1 Chloroflexota bacterium | reverse complement strand
GGCCAGTCCCTCATCGCGAGGACGAGCGGGATCGAGCGGGTCTGGGTCACCCCGGCAGACGTCCGCGCGTCGGCCGACGCACTGGCCGCGATCGCCGAGGCCGACGCCATCGTCCTGGGACCGGGCAGCCTCTTCACGAGCCTCCTCCCGACGCTGCTGCTGCCGGAGATCCGCGACGCCGTGGCGGCATCGCCGGCGGTCCGCCTCTACGTCTGCAACGTGGCCACCCAGCCAGGCGAGACGACCGGCTTCGACCTGGCGGACCACCTGGAGACTCTCGAGGGGCACACGCGCCCGGGCCTCGTCGATGTCGTGCTCGCGAACAACGACTTCGAGGCGCGCGTCCCGCCCGAGTGGCGTTCGGAGCCGGTCCGGCTCCGCTGGCCGCCCTCCGGCGGGCATCCGCCGCGGCTGGTCCTCGACGATGTCGTCGACGCCACGAACGCCCACCACCACGACCCGGCCCGCCTGGCAGGGGCGATCAACCGGATCATCGAGCAGGAGTCCGCGGCACGGCGTCGGGCCGGGGGAGCCCGGACCGCGTGACGCTGCCGCTCCGGGATCGCCCGACCTCGCTGTCCCCGGCCTTGTGACCGAGCCCGGTCGGATCGCCCCGCGACCTGAGCGCGCCCTCGTGGCCGCGCTGCGAGCCGAGCTGGCCGCCGTCGACCCGAGCCGGTCGTGCGACCGGCTCGCCGAGACCGTCGGGCTCGACCGCGCCCCGAGCCCGCGCGACGCGCCCGTCGCCCGGCTGATCCACCGGCTCCGGACGCAGGCCGCGGCCGAGGCCGTCCCGCCCGGACCGTTCGACTGGACGACCGCCGCCGAGCACTGCCGGATGGCCTACCTCCGAGGTCGGTTCCTCGCCCGCGGCTCGCTGAGCCTGGCGGCGGGGCGGACCCATCTCGAGTTCGTCGTGGGCCGCGACGAGGCGCCGGCTCTCGCCCGACGCCTCGTGGAGGTCGGGCTCCCCGCATCGTGGCGGATCCGGCGCGGGCGAGGGGTCGTCACCTGGAAGAGCGCCGAGACCGTCGGCACCTTCCTGCGCCGGATCGGCGCGGGCGCGGCGCTCCTGGAGCTGGAGGCGCGCCAGGTCTCGCGGGCCGTCCGTGGCGATCTGAACCGGGTCATCAACGCCGAGTCCGCGAACCTCGCTCGGGCGGGCGCCGCCGCGGGTCGCCAGCTGGCGGCGATCGACCGGCTCGATGCCGACGGGCGCCTCGACACCTTGCCCTATGCGATCCGCCTCGTCGCGGACGGTCGGCGCGAGACGCCGGAGGCGACGCTCGCGGAGCTCGCCGAGCGGCTGGGGGTCCATCGCTCGGCCGTCCAGCGCGCCCTCGAGCGGATCGAGTGGCTCATCCTCCACGACTACCCGGCCGATCGACCCGTCCGCCGCGGCCGAACGGACCGGGCATCGAGGGCCCCTCGTCGCACGTGGCCGGGGCGCCCGGCCTCGGCCGCGCGGGGGTCGGCTCTGGCATGATGCCGCGGATGCGCGAGGTCATCGTCGCCGCCAACTGGAAGATGCACACGACGCCCGCCGATGCCGGCGAGCTCGCCGCCACGATCGCCCGGCGGACCCGTGAGCCCGGGGTCCGGCGGGTCATCTGCCCGCCGAACGTCTGCCTGGGTGCCGTCCGCGACGCGCTCGCCGGCGAGGACATCGCCACCGGCGCCCAGAACGTGCACCAGGAGCTCGCCGGTGCCTACACGGGTGAGACCAGTGCGCCGATGCTCGCCGGGCTCGCGTCCTGGGTCATCCTCGGCCATTCCGAGCGGCGGCGCGACTTCGGCGAGACCGACGAGCTGGTGTCGCGCAAGCTCCGGCGCGCGGTGGAGGCGGGCCTCCGGCCGATCGTCTGCGTGGGGGAGCAGCTCGGGGAGCGGGAGGCGGGCCGGGCCGAGGCGGTCGTCGCCGGGCAGGTCGCGGGATGCCTCGAGGGCCACGAGCCGGCCGCGTTGCTGGCGGCCGGCCTCGTCATCGCGTACGAGCCGGTCTGGGCGATCGGGACCGGTCGGACGGCGACCGGCGCCGACGCCGCGCGGATGGCCGACGCGATCCGGGCCACCGTCCGTGGGCTCGGCTTCGGCGCCGGGGCCGACGAGGTCCCGGTCCTCTACGGCGGGAGCGTCACGAGCGCGGCCATCGGCGAGTTCCTCGCCGAGCCATCCATCGACGGCGCGCTCGTCGGCGGCGCCTCGCTCAAGCCCGACGAGATGGCTGGCATCGTCGCCCGTGCCGCCGTCACCGCCCGGGCCCGCCGGGCCGCCCGGGCCGGGACGGGCGGGTGAGGCCGTCCCGGCCGCCGGTCGCGTCGTCGGCCGGGCGACCCGGAGTGATCCGATGAGCACGCTCGTCCTGCTTCGCCATGGCGAGAGCACCTGGAACCGAGAGAACCGCTTCACCGGCTGGACCG
>JAPVSP010000573.1:0-1543 GCA_047519685.1 Chloroflexota bacterium | reverse complement strand
GTGAGCCATCGGCCGTGAAGGTCCTCGTCACCGGCGCGGCCGGCTTCATCGCCGGCTACCTCGTCCCGGAGCTGCTCGACGCCGGCCACGAGGTCGTCGGCCTCGACGACTTCAGCAAGTACGGCCGAATCGCCAAAAGCTACGACCCGCACCCTTGCTACCACTTCGTCGAGGGCGATGCGAAGGACGACGCGCTCCTGCGCGAGCTTGTCGAGGGTTGCGACCAGGTCGTCGCGGCGGCCGCGATGATCGGCGGGATCAGCTACTTCCACGAGTTCGCCTACGACCTGCTCGCCGAGAACGAGCGGATCCTCGCGGCGACCTTCGACGCGGCGATCGCCGCCCACAAGGCCGGGACGCTCGAGCGGATCCTCGTCGTCTCGAGCTCGATGGTCTTCGAGTCCACGACCGTCTTCCCGACGCCCGAAGGCGCCCAGCTCAGCTCGCCGCCGCCACGCTCGACGTACGGCTTCCAGAAGCTCGCCTCCGAGTACTTCGCGAAGGGCGCCCACGAGCAGTACGGCCTGCCCTATACGATCGTCCGGCCGTTCAACTGCGTCGGGATCGGCGAGCGGCGGGCCGTGCGCGACACCGACGTGATGAGCGGCAACGTGAAGCTCGCCCTGAGCCACGTCGTGCCCGACCTGGCGCTCAAGGTCCTGAAGGGCCAGGACCCGCTCCACATCCTGGGCGATGGCAACCAGGTCCGCCACTACACGTACGGCGGCGACCTCGCGCGCGGCATCCGGCTCGCGATGGAGTCGCCGGCGGCGGTCAACGAGGACTTCAACCTGTCCACGGCGACGAGCACGACCGTCCTCGAGCTCGCCGAGGCGATCTGGCGCAAGGTCCACGGCCCCGAACGGCCGTTCCGCCATGTCTCGGATCCGCCGTTCGAGCACGATGTCCAGCTGCGGGTACCGGTGGTCGAGAAGGCCCGCCGGGTCCTTGGCTTCGAGGCCACGACGACGCTCGACCAGATGCTCGACGAGGTCATCCCGTGGATCCGGGCCGAGCTCGAGGCGGGGCGGCTCTGATGGTCGAGCTCGACCGGCTGTACGGCGAGCGGTTCGACGCCGCAGCGAGACGCCGGAAGCGGGCGGCCTGGGCCGAGATCGTCCGCTACCTGCAGCGCGACGTCGTGGCGGGAGCGGTCCTCGACATCGCGTGCGGCGAGGGCGACTTCATCCGCCACGTCCACGCGCGGGAGCGGTGGGCGAGCGACCTGCGCGAGCCGCCGGAGCCGCTGCCGCCCGATGTGCGCTTCGTGCGCGCGAACGGACTCGAGCTCCGTTCATCGGTGCCGCTGGGCCACTTCGACACCGTCTTCATGAGCAACTACCTCGAGCATCTCCCGTCGAGCGAGGCGGTCGTCGAGCAGCTGGCGGTCGCCCGTGACCTGCTCGCGGAGCGCGGCCGCGTGATCGTCCTCCAGCCGAACATCCGGCTCGTCGGCGGTCGCTACTGGGACTTCGTGGACCACCACGTGCCGCTGACCGAGGCGTCGCTGGGCGAGGCCGCCTCGTTGGCAGGCCTCCGTCCG
>JAPVSP010000572.1:0-2671 GCA_047519685.1 Chloroflexota bacterium | reverse complement strand
GTCGGCCCGTCCTCGGGGCCGCGGCCGGCCCTCGCCTAGCCAGCCCGGGCGATCGGCGCGACCCTCGCCCCGGCCAGGCGCACCAGCTCGGCCGGCGCGAGCTCGACCTGGAGGCCGCGACGGCCGGCGCTCACGAACACCGTCGGGTGCTCCAGGGCGCCCGAGTCGATGACCGTCGCCAGCCGCCGACGCTGCCCCAGCGGGCTGATCCCGCCCACGACGTACCCGGTCGCCCGCTCGGCGACCCCGGGTTCCGCCATGACGGCACGCCGGCCGTCCATGGCGTCCGCGAGCCGCCTGGGATCGAGCTCGCCGGCGACCGGGACGACGGCGACGACCAGCCGGTCGTCGACCCAGGCGACGAGGGTCTTGAAGACGCGCTCGGGCGCGACGCCGAGCGCCGCCGCGGCCTCGAGCCCGTAGGCGTGTCGTCCACCGCGCGACGCCACCCGTTCGTCGAGCGCGTACTCGTGGACGTCGTGGGCGATGCCGGCCGCGCGGAGGGCGGCGAGGGCGGGGGTCCCGGTCGGCGGCATGGCCTCGATCCTAGCCGAGGCGGTCGGCGTCGGCCGGGCGAGGACCCCAGGTCGTCAGGACGATCCGGCCCCGTCGGCCGGGCCGGGTGGCCCATGCGTCCCGACGCCGGCCGCCAGCGGCGTCGGCGCGGCGTGCTCGACGAGCCGGGCGCCCGGGAAGAAGAACCCCAGCATCAGGTCGGCGTCGACCTCGTCCACGGCGTAGCGATTGACCAGCAGCCCATCGCCGACCGCGAGCACCTGCCCAGGATCGGCGGCGGATCGGATCGTCGTCTCGCGGAGCAGCACGAAGCTCCCGGTGGGTCGGGCAAGGGCCCGGCCGGGATCGAACCCGGGCTGCGTCGGTAGCTGCCCCTCCACGAAGTACGGGCCGACGATGAGGCGGACGTCGTGCCAGGAGGCGTGCACCGGGGTGTCCGCCCGATCGGGCACGACCAGCAGCAGGTCGTCGGTCGGGACGGCCGCCTCGTTCCATTCGGCCGAACGCCCATCGAGGCGAACCCCGTGACACGGCGCGAGCCGCACGGCGTCGCTCGTCTCGAGCGCCTCGCGGATCGGACCGGGCGCATCGAGCAGCCCGGTCAGCACCCCCTCGCCCGTGTAGGCCTCGAACGGGATCGCCATGGCCGTTCCCCCAGGCAGGAACGCCATCCTGCGCCGGACTCGCGCCATCCACCCAGTGACGGAGGTACCGACGGGGACCGGTGGTGGTACCGCCCGGCTTCGACGGGGAGATCGCCCGGCGCGCCGGCGCACCGCATGGGCTGACGGCCCCGCTGCAAACCATCGAGTATGCTTATGCGGATATACATCACGTAGATCGTCAGGCGGAGTCCCGCCTGGGCATCGAACCGGAGACCCCGACCGCTTGTCATTCGTCGACCTCGGCCTTTCCGCCGGACTCCTGCGCGCTGTGCAGGAGGAGGGCTACACCGATCCCACCCCCATCCAGACCCGTGCCATCCCGCTCGTGCTGGCCGGCCGTGACGTCCTCGCCACCGCCCAGACGGGCACCGGCAAGACCGCCGCCTTCGTCCTCCCCATCCTCGAGCGGCTGAAGGCCCACGCCAACTCGAGCTTCTCGCCCGCCCGCCACCCGGTCCGGGCGCTCACCCTCACCCCGACGCGCGAGCTCGCCGTCCAGGTCCAGCAGATGGTCGCCGCCTACTCGCGGCACGTCCCGCTCCGCTCGGCGGTCGTCTACGGTGGCGTCCCGATCGATCCCCAGGTCAGGCAGCTGCTGGCCGGCGTCGAGATCCTCGTCGCGACGCCGGGCCGGCTCCTCGACCTCGTCGGCCAGCGCGCCGTCAACCTCGGGCAGGTGTCGATCCTCGTCCTCGACGAGGGCGACCGCATGCTCGACATGGGCTTCATGCCGGACATCAGACGGATCCTCGACCTGCTCCCGGCCAGGCGCCAGAATCTGCTCTTCTCGGCGACGTTCTCCGAGGACGTCCGGTCGCTCGCCGATCGGCTCCTCGACTCGCCGGAGCGGATCTCGGTCGCGCCTGAGAACGCGACCGCCGATCGGGTGCGGCAGCTCGTCTACCCGGTCGACCGCGACCGCAAGGAGGAGCTCCTGCTCCACCTGATCCGCACGGAGGATCTCCGTCAGGTCCTCGTCTTCACCAGGACGAAGCTCGCCGCGGCGCGGCTCGCGTCCTGGCTCGACCGCCGCGGGGTCGACGCGACGGCCATCCACGGCGATCGCTCCCAGGCCGAGCGCGAGCGCGCCCTCGAGGCGTTCAAGTCGGGTGAGGTCCGCGTGCTGGTGGCGACCGACGTGGCGGCCCGCGGACTCGACATCGAGGAGCTCCCGCACGTCGTCAACTTCGAGCTGCCGTTCGATCCGCAGGACTACATCCACCGCATCGGGCGCACCGCGCGAGCCGGGGCGGACGGTGACGCGATCAGCCTCGTGTGCATCGACGAGACCGATCTCCTGCGAGCCGTCCAGCGGCTGCTGCGGCGGGCGATCCCCTGGACGGTGGAGGATGGCTTCATCCCCGATCGGAACGTCGAGCCGCGACCGGTCCGGGTGCCCGGCGGCCGGTCGCCGGCGTCGAGCCCCCGGCGTGGCGGCGATCCTGGATCGCGCGCGCGACGCGGCCGCCGCACGGAGGCGGCCGCCTAGC
>JAPVSP010000571.1:0-3488 GCA_047519685.1 Chloroflexota bacterium | reverse complement strand
CGACCGCCGACGCCAGCGTCGGGGGGAGCGGGGGCGTGGCATCGCCACCGGTCGGAGCGGGCGGCGCCGGGCGGGACGGCTCGAGCGCCGAGGCCAGCGTCTCCGGCCAGACGGCCGTCAGCTGGCGGCGCGCCTCGCGGGCGCCGGGCGGGACCGATGCCAGCGGGTGGGGCGCGGGGGCGTCGGCGCCGGCCCCGGCACTGGGGACCCGATCGGTCGCCGATGGGGCCTCCTCCGCGGTGCCCCCGGCCGGCCGAGCGACGGCCCGCCGATGGTCCTTCGCCGCCCCTCTGGCCGGCCTCGGGAGCTCGTCGCCGCCCCGGGTCCGCGGCCTGGTGTCGACGACCGGCGCGGCGAGCCCGATGACCAGCCCGCCGGGACCGTCGGCCGTGAGGTCGTGGCCGAGCGGCCGCAGGATGGGGTCCGGTGTCCGGCTGCCCGCCAGGTCGGTCGCGAACTCGAACGCGGCCGCCGTGAGCGGGGCCGGCTCGACGGTCGTGGCCATCGGCGGCAGGTCCGCCCAGGCCGGCGGGATGCGCTCGACCGCACCGCCGGGCGCGCCGGGTCCGGCGGCCCGGTCCGGTGCCGGCGCCGCGCCCGAGGGCCCCGGGGCCTCGGGCTCGCTCGTCCCGGACTCGTGGCCGCCTCGGAACGGCCAGATGGATGGCCAGCGCACGACGAGCTTCACTCCTCTTCGGTCAGGCGCCGGTCGATGCGGCCGATCTCATCGACGAATCGCCGGCGGATCGGGTGCTCCAGGTCCAGGATCTCGTCCAGGGACCAGTGGAAGTGGTAGGCCACGTACGCGACCTCCTCGAAGAGACGGTCGGTCGCGTACGTCACGACCCCCCCGGGCCGCCACCCCCCAGCTCGACGGCGAACTCCTGGTGGCAGCTCGGGCAGGTGACGGACGCCTGGGCCGTCCCTTCCTGGTTGACTCGTCGGTAGAGGTCCTGCAGGAAGGCCAGGTCCGAGGCGAACATCCCCTCGACGATCCCCGGGTTCACCTGGGCCAGCGTCCCGAGACGGGTGACCACCCGGCTCAGGAGGATGACCGTCAGGTACGCCTCGTTCTCCCGGACCCGGGGATCGCGTTGCGGCAGGATCTCGTCGCGCGCCGTCGCGAGGCGCATGACGCCCTCCCGGTGCACGACGCCGGACTCGTCGACGTAGCCCCGGGGCAGCACGAACGGGAACTCCGTCCGCAGCGGCACCGGGGCGCTGCCGCGGCCCGGTGCCGTCATCTCGGCGACCATCGTCGCTCGCCTCCCGGCCGGCCTACTTCACCCGCTCGAATCTCTCGCAGACGATCTGCACCTCCTCGACGGAGGGCGCGTTGTCGCCCGCTTTGAGTCCGCTGAGGGTGAGCTTCTGGACCCAGGCGTTGGTGAAGTTGTAGCGGGCGACCTCGACGAACCCGAAGTCGTACTGGACGATCGAGCCGTTGCGGCGCGCGCCGCTCTGCTTCCCGTCCAGGCCGTCCTTGTGCCACTGCCAGAGGTCCATCGACGCGTTCGCGGCGCGCTTCAGGGTGATCGTCGGCGGCTTGTAGGCCCCGATCATCTTCTTGATGATCGGCCGGCCCTTCATGTCGTTCTCCTTGAGCTCGATCACCTCCAGCTCCGAGGCCGTCCCGCTGATCTCCTGGAACTGGACGATCGACACGCCGTCGATCTCGATCGAGAAGCGTTGTGCCGCGAGGGAGTCCTGCGGCAATTCGGGCAGACCGCTGGCCATCGCTGGCGTCCTCCTGTCTCGTCGGGGATGCGGGTCCGCGGACCTATTCGGTCAGCGAGGCGCCGCCCGAGAACTGGGCGATGCGGAAGATCACGAACTCGGCCGGCTTCACCGGCGCGACGCCGATGTCGACGATCAGCTGTCCGGCATCCATCGACTCGGCGGTGTTGTTCTCGCCGTCGCACTTCACGAAGAAGGCCTCGCCCGGGCTCCCGCCGAAGAGCGCGCCATCGCGCCAGGTGAGGACCAGGAAGGCGTTGATCGTCCGCTTGACACGCTCCCAGAGGGCCATGTCGTTCGGTTCGAAGACGACCCACTGGGTCCCGCGCAGGATCGACCCCTCGAGGTAGTTGAAGAGGCGTCGGATGTTCAGGTACCGCCAGGCCGGGTCGGACGACAGGGTCCGGGCGCCCCAGACCCGGATGCCACGGCCGGGGAAGGCGCGGATGCAGTTGATGCCGGCCGGGTTGAGCTGGTCGTGCTCGCCCTTCGTCAGCTGGAGCTCGAGGGCGATGGCGCCGCGGACGACCTCGTTCGCCGGCGCCTTGTGGACGCCTCGCTCGCCGTCGCTGCGGGCCCAGATCCCGGCCATGTGGCCGGAGGGCGGCACGAAGACGGCCTTGCCGGCCACCGGGTCGAAGACCTTGACCCAGGGCCAGTAGAGGGTCGCGTACTTCGAGTCGTAGCCGGCCTTGTCGACCCGCCACTCCTTGATCTGCTGCGCGTCGTAGCCGGGCGGTGCGTCCAGGATCGCCACCCGATCACCCATCAGCTCGCAGTGCGCGATCATCGCCAGCTGGACGGCCTTCACGCCCTCGAGGTCGAGGACGCCGGCCTGGTAGAGCGCCATCAGGTCGGGCGCCGCCACCATCGTGACGTCGTCGATGGCCTCGAGCCCGCCGAAGCCGGTGCGATCGGCAGGATCGCCCACGTACTCGCTCGGGGTCACGCGCACGGCGCCGGACACCCCGCCGCCGGTCAGGGCCATCTTGCCCGTCGCCGGCGCGACCTCCGCCTTGGTCACCTCCTCGAGCTTGATGAGGCGCGAGGTCTTCGTCGCCGTGAAGACGTTCTGGCGGCCCTTCTTGAGGCTGACGTTGTCGTAGACCTCCTCCTCCTTGCCGCCGCGCGAGACGACGAGCTTGAAGACGCCCTCGGCGGGCTCGGAGGGCTCGGCCACCTCGACGCTGATGTCGTTGCCGGCGGCGCCGGCCTCGAGGGCCAGCACCCGGAACGCCGGGGTGGCCTTGTCGGTCGAGCTCGGCAGTTCGAGGCGAGCCGGCGGGGCCGCCTCGTCGGCGCCGACGCGGACGATATAGGCCGCGCCCCCGCCGTTCAGGAAGTAGCCGTAGACGGCGTGCGCGAGGTAGGAGCCCTCCATGAAGTCGCCGTAGGCGGCCGTGAACTGGCTCCAGTTGGTGACGAGGACCGGCGCATTGGCGGGTCCTCGCTGGGCGAGGCCGACGAAGGCGGCGACGGCGGTCCCGACCCCCTCGATGGGTCGGGATCCGGCTTCCACCTCCTCGACATAGACGCCGGGCGACAGGTACTGCGGCATACGGTCGTCTCTCCAGCGCTGCGGAGCTCAGGACCCACCGAGGGTGGAGCCGGCCGTGGCCCCGGACAATGGACGGGCGGGCTGCCGAGCGGGCCGGTTCGGCTGCCCCAAGAGGCAGGCAGGGTCGCCCGAACGGCTGCCCGGGTGGCGACTTGCCGGCGGCCGCGGCCGGCCGGAGGCTTGGCCCGGCGTT
>JAPVSP010000570.1:0-2254 GCA_047519685.1 Chloroflexota bacterium | reverse complement strand
GACGCAGCCGCCGAGGGCGACGCGGCCGACGATGGACTCGCAGACGGAGCGGTCGTCGCCGATCCACCGCTGCAGGCGGCGAGCGACAAGAGCATCGCTGGGACCAACCCGGTGACGACCAGGCGCATTCGCAGGCCCATGGACAGCCTCCTGACAGGGCGGACTCCTGGCCCGCGCCGGACATGCTACCTGCCGGAGCGCCGCACCGGCCACCGGACGCGATGCGACGGGTCGTCACGGCCCGCTCCTTTTCGTGACGGGTGCCTCTACCGCCCTCCATCTCCCTGCGCCAGTCTCGGCCCGAGTGGCGGCGCGAGGCGCGCGCCCTGCGGAGGGATGGGACATGAACGTTCGCAGGCTCGATGTCGGCGGGATCGTCTTCGGGCTCATCCTGCTCGGGGTCGGCATCTGGTTCATGCTCGACAAGACGTTCGGGTTCGCGCTGCCCGAGGTGGAGTGGGACCAGATCTGGCCGCTCTTCATCATCGCCCTGGGGGTCGCGGTCCTCTTCGGTGCGTGGGCCCGCCGGGAGACCAAGCAGGAACCGGAATCCTGACCGAGGGCTGACGCCGAGGGCCCGGCCCGGCGGGACTCGCCCGCTCCTCCGAGGAGCGTCCACGGTCGACCGGCAAGGATGAGCCCGCCCCGACCGGGGGCGGGCTCGGAACGGCGACGGGCGACGATCGGGCGCCAGCCGGCTCACGCCGACCGGGCTTCGATCGAGCCGAGCTTCAGGGGGCTCGCGTGAACCCGGCAGCCACCCAGCCGAGCCGGCCAGCGGCGCGGACGTGGTACCAGGTCTGGCCGTGTGCGCGAGCCGAGCCGAGGACGGCCAGCTTCGTGCCGGGGGCGAGCACGGCCTCGACCGTCGCGTTGGCCGAGGCGCCGGCCCGGAGGCGCAGTGAGGTCGTCGTGATCCGCCACGCGCTGACGGGTGGCGTGGTGGCCGCGGAGACCGGCGACGAGGTCGCCGACGGGGCCGAGGGGACGGCAGTGCCGGACAACCCGGTGTGGAGGAACGCGGTGAAGCGCCCGTGCAGCGCGTAGACGCCGTGGATGCGGACGCCGCGCACCAGGGTGCTGATGACCCGGCCGTCGCCGATGTAGATGCCGACGTGGGAGCCGCCGCCATAGATGACGAGGTCGCCCACCTGTGGGTTCGTCCGGCTCGCCAGCCCACGAGCTGCGAACCAGCGGTACATGCCGAGTGCGCTGTGGCCGCCGCCGATCCGGTCGCCGTAGCCCGCGTGTTGGAAGGCGTAGAGGACGAGGCCGGAGCAGTCGAAAGCATTGGGACCCTCGGCGGCGAAGCGCCAGGGCTTGCCGAGCTCGGACTCGGCGATCGCGATGACCCGCTGGGCGGGGGTGGGGTCCGCCGCGGCCACCGGGGCCGGGGACTGGACGATGAGGACGGCGGCGGCGGCGAACGCGGCCATGCCGAGAGCCCTGAGGCTGGTCCTGACGGGCAACGGTGCTCCTCTCTACCAGGACGCCGCGCTTGCGCGCGGCGGCGAAGGGATTCGGCGCCGACCGACAGGGAAACAGGGGCAATGGACAGGGGCCCGGCCTGGGACGTCGGGCCTCGGAGGAGGGTCGCCGCACGGGAGGTGGGCGACCGTCGCGGCAGCCGGGCCTGCCGGGAGCGGCGCTCTTCGGTTGATCCCGTGTGTCCGATCCAGGCCCCCGGTCGCGCGGAGGATAACAGACTCGCTCCGAGGTGCCGCTCTCCACGAGGTGCCGCTCGCCCATCGCGGGGCCGGGTCGCACCCGCATCGTCAGCCGACCCTACGGCAGCAGGCTGGACCCGAAGACCTGTCGCTGGACGTACGCGCCGTCGGTCGTGGAGTCGGTGAAGTTCGGCTGCGCCCCGTCCATCACGATGTACGGATGGATCCGCACCTGGACCAACCGGGTGCCGCGGAACGACAGCTCGTAGATGACGCCCTCCTGCGTCTGCCGGCTCCACCCCTGGCCGAACAGGAAGTTCCCATGGCTCGTGACGGCGACGCGCCAGCCGTTCGCCGGATCCGGTTCGGTCACCGACATCGCGCCCGCCCAGTGCGTCCCGCTGCCGAGGATGTGGTCGACGCCGACGGCGAACCAGGCGTCCCGCTGCTTGAGCGCCGCCGTCGAGAACGACGCCGAGTACTCCGGGAAGTTCCACTGGGGCATCAGGATGACGATGTCGGCCCCGTCCGCGCGGGCCTGGCTGACCGCCGCCGCCACGTGGGCCGTGGTCGGCGAGAAGGATCCG
>JAPVSP010000569.1:0-3539 GCA_047519685.1 Chloroflexota bacterium | reverse complement strand
CGTGGCCGGGACGACGCCGCGGAGCTGGTCACCCTCGACGCCGAGGCGCCGGCTCTTGGGCGCGCCGGTCGACAGGAAGACCGCGTCGAAGCCCTCGCGCTCGAGGTCGCTGAGGCTGAAGTCGCGCCCCATCGCGGTATCGAGGCGGAGCTCGACGCCGAGGCCGAGGATCCGCTGGATCTCCTCCTGGAGGACCTCCCGCGGGAGGCGGTATGAGGGGATCCCGATCGCCATCATCCCGCCCGGGACGGGCATCGCCTCGTGGACGACCACGCCGTAGCCCAGCCGGGCCAGGTAGTAGGCGGCCGACATGCCGGCGGGTCCCCCGCCGACGATCGCCACCCGCTTCGAGCGACGCGTCTTCGGCGGCTCGATGGCCGGGAGCTTGCCGCGCTCGGCCGCGAACCGCTTGAGCGTTCGGATCGAGATCGGCTCGTCGAGCGTGCCACGCCGGCAGGCGGCCTCGCACGGGGCGGTGCAGATCCAGCCGCAGACCGACGGGAACGGGTTGACCTCCGCGGCGACCGCGTACGCGTCGTCGTATCGGCCCTGGGCGATCAGCCCGACGTAGCGGCCCGCGTCGGTGCCGGCCGGGCAGGCGACCTGACAGGGCGCCTTCATCGGCTCGACGGTGGCCTCCGCGCCCCAGGCGGGTCGCGGCGAGCCGTGCTCACGGGTCGACCATGCGAACAACGGGTCGAACGGCGAGGCGTGCGTCGACTTGAGCGACTCGCGCGTGACTGCGGACAGCGGGATCCAGCCCGGCGCCACGACCGGTCGCTCGATCGGTCCCTGGCGCGCCGCCAGCGGCGTGACGCCCTCGACCGAATCGAGGGTCATGACGACCACCGGGCACTCCCGGATGCAGACCCCGCAGCCGATGCACTCCCCGACCTGAGCCGGGTATTCCATCATCCAGCGCAGCGGCCAGCCGAAGCCGCCCGTCTCGACGCCGCCATGGTCCGGCCGGGTCATGTCGAGCGCCTGCACCGGACAGACGTCCATGCAGACACCGCAGTTGATGCAGTTCCCCGTGTCGACCGTGATGCGATAGCCCATCACCGACTCCCGTGCGAGCAGTGGCGTCAGGTTCGCCGCTGGGGACGGGTGGCGCCACATGCGGGGGGAGGGGGCCGCTGCCCTCCCTTCGGGTAGGTGTCGATGGGCCGGATGGCCCGGCTCAGCCGCTCGGCGGGTGGTCCGTCTCGTCGAGCAGACCCTCGCGCACGGCCCGGGCGGCGAGCTCGGTCCGGCTCCCCGCGTGCAGCTTCTCGAGGATGTTCCGGAGGTGGAACTTGACCGTGTTCTCGCTGATCCCGAGCCGCCCGGCGATCTCCTTGTTCCGCAGACCGGCCGTCACCAGGCGCAGGACGTCGAGCTCTCGATCGGTCAGCCGGTCGGGCTCCCCGGGGGCGCGATCGACCCGTCGCTCGCGGCGCAGGAACTCCTCGATGATCCGCGCGGCGGTCGCGGGGGTGATGGCGGCCTCGCCGCGCTCGACCGCCTCGAGCATGGAGCGCAGCTGACCCGACTCGAGGTTCTTGAGCAGGTAGCCCTGGGCGCCGCTCTTGATCGCCGAGAAGAGGTCCTCCTCATCCTCGCTCACCGTGAGCATCACGATGGCCACCTCGGGGTGACGCTCGCGGATCCGCGCCGTCGCCTCGAGGCCCGACACGCCGGGCATGCGCACGTCCATCAGGACGAGGTCGGGCGTGAGGCGATCGACCAGCTCGATGGCCGCCGCGCCGTCCGACGCCTGGCCGACGACCTCGTGGCCCCAGGCGCCGAGCAGCGACGCGACCCCGTCGCGGACCAGGGCGTGGTCGTCGGCGAGCACGACCCGCATCAGCGGACGGCCTCGAGCGGCGTCGCCGCGTTCGTCGAGGCGCCTGGCAGCGGCACGACGAGACGGACGCAGGTGCCGGGGCCCGGCATCGTCGTCCAATCCACGGAGCCGCCGATGGCGGCGGCGCGATCGCGCATCGCGACGACCCCATAGCGGGGCCACGCCTCGCCCGGGCTCTCGCCCGCCGCGAGCCCGCGCCCGTCGTCCTGCACCCGCACGACGAGCTGCCCGTCCAGCACATCGAGGTCGATCTCGACGCGCCGGGCGGCGGCGTGCTTGCGGACGTTCGTCAGCGCCTCCTGCACGATCCGGAAGGCCTGCGCCTCGATGTCCGGGGGGAGTGGCACGCTCACCGCGTCCGGCGACGCGCGGACCCGGGCGGCGATCTTCGCGGCCTCAGCCCAGCGCGCCACATAGCCCTCGAGCGCCCCGGCGAGGCCGCGCTCGGCGACGACAGGGCTGGACAGGCCGAGGATCGCCTCGCGGACGTCGACGTAGATGGAACGCGCCGCCGTGGCCAGCTGGCCGAGGTGGGCTCGCGCCTCGTCGGTCCGGCCGACCGAGAGGAGCTCCTCGACCGCCTGGGACTTCGTGTTCACGTAGCCCAGGACCTGGGCCAGGCCGTCGTGGAGCTCGCGCGCGATCCGCTCCCGCTCGCCCCGCACGGCCACCTCCCGGAGCTGGTCATGGAGCCGCGAGTTCTCGATCGCGATGGCGGCCTGGTTGGCCAGCGAGGAGAGGGTCTCCACCTCGTCGATCGTGAACGCGCGGGGTACTCGTCCGCCCACGGCGAGCGTGCCGATCGTCGCCCCGCCTCGCTGGAGCGGCGCCGCCACGACCGCGACGAGCGCCCCGGGCTGGACGAACGCGGCGACATCGTCGCCGATGCCGTCGCCCGCGGGTCGGAAGGCATCCGTCGGGCCGCTCGACGCGGCGAGGTAGGGCCGCCCGTCGGGGCGGGTCAGGACGAGCAGCGCCAGGTCGGTCGCGAGGAGCCCCCGGGCGCTGTCGACGATGACGAGGAGGATCGCCTCGAGGTCCGCCAGCGCGGCGATGGCCATGCTGACCTGGTGCAGCGCTCGGGCCGAGGCGCCGCGCGTCTCGAGCTCCCGGTTCCGCGCCTGGAGGGTCGCGGTGAGGCGATCGATCGCCCGCCAGGCCAGCGTCCCGAAGACGGCGGTGATGGTCGCGACGACACCGACGACGAGGAGGGTGTCGCGCGGGAAGGGCAGCGCCTCATCGAGCAGGCTGTCGCTGATCAGCTCGATGGCGCCGACGAGCGCCACGGGCAGGAGGATGGACAGCCAGCGAAGACGGTGCGACACCACGTCCCTCGTCGGGCTCCGCGGCGCGGGATGCCCCGCGCGCCGGAGGCGGGGTCGATTGTGGCAGGCCGGCCCCGGCGGCGCAGCCGCGGTCCGAGCGCGCGTCCGGCGTCCGGTCTCCGCGGCACTCGGGCCACCCCCGCCATCCGATGGGAGCGCCGGCCGCGCGGCACCCGCGGACCGTCCATTGCGCACTGGTGCATCGAGGGATGCCCGGCCTAGCGTGCCGGCATGAAGCTGTCGCATGCGAAGCCGCCCGTCGGGGAACCGGGGGCGGGCGTCCCCCGCGAGTGGGTCGGGCCCCCGCTGGATGCCGCGACCGATCGAGCGCTGCTGCGGCTCGCTCGCCGCGCGATGGAGGCGGAGGT
>JAPVSP010000568.1:0-3012 GCA_047519685.1 Chloroflexota bacterium | reverse complement strand
CGCTTCGTCCGGAGCCATCCGTTCCCGATCCCGCCCGAGCCCGTCCGCTGGCCGGCCGTCGCGCTGATGCGCCACGAGCTCGACCGGGCCGATCGCGAGGACGGCCGGCGTGGGCTGTTCCTCCGGACGATGGACGCGCTCGGGATCGGCTTCGACAGCTAGTCGCTCAGGCGGTCGGCGGCCGCGTCAGGCGGCGGCCGTCACCCAGGTCGGCAGCTCCCGAGCCAGCGTCGCGAGCGGCAGCGAGCCGTGGCCGATGACCTCGTCGTGGAACGACCGGAGGTCGAAGGCCGCACCGTCGCGCGCCTCGAGCTCGTGGCGGAGCCGCTGGATCTCGCGCTGCCCGAGCTTGTAGGTCAGGGCCTGGGCCGGCCAGGTGATGTAGCGATCCGTCTCGATGGCCGCGTCGGTCTCCGACAGGCCGACGGACAGCAGGAAGTCGACCGACCGCCGGCGGCTCCAGCGGAGGCGGTGCATCCCGCTGTCGACGACGAGGCGGGCCGCCCGCCAGGCCTGCGCCCCGAGCATCCCGAAGCGCTCCCGGTCGTCTCGGAACAGCCCCATCTCGTCGGCCAGGCGCTCGGCGTAGAGCCCCCAGCCCTCGACGAACGCGCCGCCGGCCAGCCGGGAGCCGAAGCGGCGGAACCTCGTCAGGTCCTGGTTCTCCATCTCGAGCGCGATCTGGAAGTGATGCCCGGGGACGGCCTCGTGGAAGGTGGTCGTCGCGAGCGTCGAGTAGAGCCGCGACGGCAGGTCGTAGGTGTTCGCGTAGTAGATGCCGGGTCGCGTCCCGTCGGTCGTCGGCGGGAAGTAATAGGCGAAGGGGCTGTCCTTCTCCTTGAAGGCCTCGACCGCGCGGACCTCGCAGCCGGCGCGCGGCAGTCGGCCGAAGTGGCTCGGGGCGGCCGCCATGGCGCGCTCGATGTCCTCGGTCGCTCGGGCGAGGAGCTCCTGGGGCGTCGCCGGGTGGTTCGTCGGGTCGGCCACGAGCCTGGCGCGATAGGCGGCGAGATCGTCGCCGAGACCGGCCGCCCGGGTGATCGCCCGCTGCTCCGCCTGGATCGTCGCGAGGTCCTCGAGCCCGATCCGGTGGACCTCCTCCGGCGCGATGTCGAGCGTCGTCCAGGCGCGGATCTGGGTCCGGTAGAGGGCCTCTCCGTCCGGGGCGGACCACAGGCCGGGCTCGACGCGGCTCGACGGGAGGTAGGCGTGGAGCGCCTCGAGGAAGGCCGCGTCGGCCGGGTACACGACGTCGCGGACGACCTCGCGGACCCGCTCGCGGTCGGCATCCGAGGCGACCCGGACCATCCCCGGCAGGATGGCGGACCCGACGGGGATGGCCAGCAGCCGCTCCAGCTGGGCGATCGTCCGCTCCGTGGCGATCCGGGAGGCGGTCAGGCCGCGCGCCTCGCCCTCGCGCAGGAGCTCGACGCTGGCGTCGATGTACGGCCCATAGGCCCGGAGCCGGCCCAGCAGCTTCTCGAACCGCTCCGGCGTATCGGCGGGCTGGAACTGGACCGCCTGGGCGAGGACCGTCTGCGGGCCGCTGATCTGGTCGACGACGCGGAGGAGGTCGATGCGCTGGTCGTCCTGCTCGATGCCGAGCTCGCACACGACGCGCAGCAGGTCGCGGGTGATCCGGTCCTCGACCGACAGGCCCTCGGCCGGGATGGTCTCGACCTCCCCGAGGGTCACCTCGAACAACGAGCGGGCCTTCGCCCGGCCGGCGGGCGACGGGTCCTCGAGGCGATCGGCGTAGCGCTCGTCGCCGTACATCGTGGCGGTGGTCGGCGCCAGCTCGAGCACCCCCTCCCAGAAGCGGTCGGCGAGGACGTTCACGGGCGTCGTTGGATCGAGGGTCACCATCGTCTCCATCTCGGGGCGGAGGGCGTGGTCGGGATCACGGGGCGGGTCGTCGGGACGTAGGGTAGCGCGCCTACGACCCGAACAGCGGAAGCTGCTCGCCGGAGCGTTCGACCACCGGGTCGAGCCCCAGGAACGGCTCGAGCGCGTCGAGCGAGGGTGCCTCGAGGGCCGCGAACGTCCGGAGGTGGTTCGCCTTCAGGATGTGCCAGTTCCCCTCGGCCATCGTCGCGCGCAGGACCGGCGAGCGCTCGAGCTTGTAGCGCAGCAGCTCGGTCCGCTCGGGGGCGATGACCAGGAACCTGACGGTGCGGTCGTCGGTCGGGATCCGCCCGTGTCGGCGGACCACGGCCTCGGCGAGCATCGCCGTCCACTCCACCTCGAAGTGGAACGTCGCCCGGCCCCGGACGTACCAGATCGCGTCGACCTCGGCGAGCTCGTCGAGCGGAGCGCGGGCGATGAGCGGGAGATGGACGGCCTGCTCCCGGCGATCGAGCCGCTCGGACAGGCGGCGGCCGCGGACCGATCGCTCCTGCTCCCGGCGGCTCAGCCACACCGACATCCCGAGGCGATGCCCGAGGTCGGCGAGGAGCGCGAGCAGCTCGGCGTGCTCCTGGGTCCGGCGCAGCAGGTCGTCGCCGGTGACCAGCCGGTCGGTGGTGCTCGCGGCGCTCCGATAGCTGTCCAGGCAGGCGCGCACCAGGGTCTCGTCGGGCAGGTCGTGGCCGCCGAAGAGGCCGGCGATCCGCTCGAGGAACCCCCCCTCGGAGAGCGGTCCGCCGGTGGACAGGAGCGAGAAGACCGCCCACTCGACCCGGTCGGCCAGCGGCACGGCGGCCGCCTCGCGGTCCGCCCGATCCGCCAGCCACCAGCGGTCCGGCTCGATCTCGACCAGGCGACGCTGGTCCGGACGAGCGAGCTCGTCGCGGATGAGCGTCAGCAACCGCTCGACCTGGCCGGCCGCCGGGGCCGCGTCCCGGCCCGCCGACCAGAGCTCCGCCATCGCCCCCGATCCCCCGGCCACGGCAGCGGTCCCAAGGGCTCCGGCCGGGACCGTTGGCGCGACGTCGCCGGCCGGCTCGTGACCGCGGTCCCGGGTCCGGCCCGCCGGGCCGCCGGCATCGCGCAACGAGCCGCCGCGCCCACCGG
>JAPVSP010000567.1:0-15376 GCA_047519685.1 Chloroflexota bacterium | reverse complement strand
TCAGCCCATCGATGTCGGGCGCGTCCTCGGCGATCGAATGGCGGACCCAGAGTCGCTTGATGCGCCGGAGCGTCGGGACGTCGAACGGCCAGCCGAGGCGCTGGCGGATCGTCGCGTCGTGGGGCATGGCGGCCATCCTACAGGGCGGCCCCCCATGGGACCCCGCCCCGGGCGTGTCGATCAGAGCCCGGCGTCCTCGATGTCTTCGGGGACCTCCCCGAGCAGCCGGACGCCGACCCCGTGCTCGGCCGCCAGCTCCATCACCTCGCGGGCGACCGGGTTGGGCTCCTCCGCCGGATCGTCACGGCTGTAGAGGACGGTCCCACCGTCGGCGGCGAGCCGCTCGAGCGTGCGGTCCAGATCGTCGATGCTCGCCTCGACGAAGCGCGCCCCGACATGGATGAAGATCCGCCCGTCGTCCGTGATGTGGACGGGCAGGGCCTCGGCCGGCGCTGGGGCGTCGTGCCCCATCGATCAGTGCTCCGTCGCTCCGGTGAACGTCCACGCGGCGATGCGGACGGCCGGCACCACCACGCCGCCGAGGAAGCCGCGCAGCGTCCGGCGCTCCCGGCCGATCGCCTCGGTCCGGGCCAGCGCGTCCAGGTAGCTCTGGGTGTACCGCAGGTTGCGGACCGGTCCGACGATCCGGCCGCCCTCGACCAGGAACGTCCCATCCCGGGTCATGCCCGTGACGATCGCGAGCTTCGGGTGGACGGGGTTGGTGTAGTGGAAGCGCGTGACCAGCAGGCCGCGGTCCAGGCCTCCGATCAGCTCGTCCCGGCTCGCTTCCCCCGCCGCCATCAGCATGTTCACCGGGAACGGGCCGAACGTGTTCGGGGCGGGCAGGCCGTGACCGGTCGAGCGTCGGCCCGCGCGGTGAGCCGTCTCCGCGTCGTACACCACGTCGACGCAGACGCCACGTTCGAGGAGGCCGACCCGCTGTTTGCCGACGCCCTCGAAGTCGAACGCCATGGGCAGCCCGGCCGGGTCCGTCCCGTCATCCCAGATCGTCACGAGCTCGCTGCCGACGCGCCGGCCCGGCTCGAAGAACGACCGCTCCTCCTCGACGGCGAGCGCCGAGAAGCCGAGGTAGCCGAGCATGTCGAGCAGGTCGACGACGGCGTACTCCTCGAGGACGACCGGATAGTCGCCGGGCTCCAGGTGGACCGGATTGGCCGAGGCGCGAGCCTTGACGGCGGCCTCCGTGCCGATCGCCCCGGCGTCGAGGGTCGTCGCGTCGACGGCGCACGCCTCAGCGTAGCCGTTGCCGCCGTCCGGGCCCATGCACACGGTGATGAGCTGCGAGCTGGTCCGGGCGCCCGCCGCGCGGACGCCCTTCGAGTTGGCGACGGCCATCGCCTCGAGCGAGGTCGCGAACGACCCGAAGGCGGTCGCCCCGTGCTCGTCCGCCGCCGCGATCGCGGCACGCGCCCCCTCGGCTCGCAGCTCCGGCGTGGCCTCCGCCGTGGCCGACGCGAAGGCCGCCGCGACGTCCGGGATGGGGGTCGGCTCGGGCAGCCCGCCCCAGTCCGCCCGCTCCGCGGAGTGGTGGGCGATCTCGCTCGCCGTCCCGGCGAGGCGACGGAGGCCCTCGGGGTCCGTGTGCCCGGTCGAGGCGACGCCGACCCGCTTCCCGAGCACGAAGCGCAGGTTCACCGAGACGTTCCGCTCGGCGACGTTCTGGTGGATCTCGCTGTTGGCGAAGCGGGTCAGCGCCGAATCCTCGGCCATGACCAGGACCTCGGCCTCGGTCGCGCCCTCGCGCTCCGCGTGTCCGAGCACGGTTTCGGCGAGCGACAGCCAGGCTCGGGGATCGCGGCCATCGGTCACCACTTCCCGACCCCCACCTGCACGTCCCGGAAGCGCGCCCCGGAGACGGCATGGCCGACGTGTGCGACCTGGCCCGGCTCACCCTTGCCGCAGTTCGGGGTGCCCAGCATCCGGTAGCTGCGCTCGTCGCCAACGGCGTCGCACGACCGCCAGAACTCGTAGGTGATGCCCGTGTACGTCGGGTTCTTGAACAGCCGGCCGAGCTTGCCGCCCTTGATCTCGTAGGCGACCTCCGTCGCGAACTGGAAGTTCAGGCGCCGGTCGTCGATCGACCAGCTGCGGTTCGACGCGAGGTAGAGCCCGTCGTCGGTATCGGCGACGATCTCCTCGAGACTCCGGCCCGGCCTGGGCAGGAGGTTGATGTTCGTCATCCGGATGAGGGGGATCCGGTTCCAGCCGTCGGCCCGCATCGCGCCGCTCGACGCCCGGCCGATCCGTGGGGCCGTCTCGCGCGACGAGAGGTAGCCGACGAGGACCCCCTCCCTGACCAGCGGCACGGACTGCGCGGCCACGCCCTCGTCGTCCCAGCCGAAGGTGCCCATCCCGCCGGGCGCGGTCGCGTCGGCGACGATGTCGATGAGCTCCGAGCCGTAGCGGAAGCCCGACTCGAGCTTGTCGACGGTCAGGAAGCTCGTCCCCGCATACGAGGCCTCGGTCCCGAACACCCGGTCGAGCTCTGTCGGGTGGCCACAGCTCTCGTGGACCTGGAGGTACAGCTGCGACGGATCGAGCACGACCGTGAAGCGGCCGGACGGGCATTGCGGGGCCGAGAGCAGCGCCATCGCCTGGTCTGCGAGCGGCTCGGCGTGCTCGGCCAGGTCGAGCGCCCGGATGTACTCGTAGCCGGCGGCCTGCCACCCACCGCCCGAGTCCGGGTAGCTGCGGCGCTGGTGCTCGTCGCCGCGGACCGCGTTCGCCTCGATCCCCGAGCCGACGTGCGTGATGACCTGCTCGGTGTAGCTGCCGTCGGTCGCGGCGAACGTCTTCCACTCGCGCTGGGCCGCGTAGATGGACTCGGTGAAGGCAAGCCCCTTGACCCGACGCATCGCCTCGTCCGCGGCGACCAGGTCGGCGACCTTGCGCTCGAGCGGGACCGTGAACGGGTCCTCGACGAGCGGGGTCTCGTGGCGCCCATGGGCCGGCGGGCGGTCAGCGAGGACGGCTGGACGCCGGAGCGCCGTGGCCGAGGCGCGGGCGATCCGGGTGGCCTCGGCCGCGGTCCGCTCGATCTCGGCCGGCTCGAGCCGGTGCGTCGCGGCGAAGCCCCACGCGCCGTCCACCAGGACGCGGATCCCGATCCCCTCGGACTCGCCCGACGCCACCCCCTCGATCCGGCCGGTCTTGACCGAGATCGACTCGCTCAGCCGACGCGCGATCCGCACGTCGGCGTAGCTGGCGCCGCGCGCGGCGGCGGTATCGAGGGCGCGGTCCGTCAGCTCCCGCATCAAGCGCGAGCGTAGCAGAGCCCGTCGCGAGCGTCCGGGCCACCGGATCGGCTCTGCCGGAGCGCCTCCCAGGCGAGTGAGCTCCGCTACACTCGGCCCCGTGAGTGAGGCGGCGCCTTCCGGCGCGCGAGGCTGGTTCGTGACGCTCGAGGGGCCGGACGGCTCCGGGAAGACCTACCAGGGGCGCCGGTTGTACGACCGCGCGGTCGGCGCCGGCGTCTCGGCCGTCCTGACACGCGAGCCCGGCGGCACCTGGGCGGGCGAGCGGATCCGCGAGATCCTGCTCGGTGCCGCCTCGACCAACGAGCGGATCGCCCCACGGGCGGACGCGCTCCTGTTCAGCGCGGGACGGGCCCAGCTCGTCGCGGAGGTCGTGCGCCCCGCCCTGGGCCGGGGCGAGCTGGTCATCGACGCCCGGCATGCCGACTCGACGCTCGCCTATCAGGGCTTCGGTCGGGGCCTGCCGGTCGAGGAGCTGCGAGCGGTCCAGCGGTTCGCGACCGACGGTCTCGTCCCAGACCTGACGATCCTCCTCGATCTCCCGGCCGAGAACGGTCTGACCCGCAAGGCGAGCGACGAGCGGAACCGGTTCGAGGCCGGCTTCGATGTCGAGTTCCACCGTCGGGTCCGCGACGGCTACCTGGCTCTGGCCGCGGCCGAGCCGCGGCGTTTCGCCGTCGTCGATGCGAGCCGGGACCCCGATGCCGTCTTCGCGTCGGTCCTGGACGCCGTCGGCCGGCTGCCGGACCTCGCCCGGAGGCTCGCGGTGCCCACGGCCGGTCGCGGGTAGCCCGGCCCGCGGGCCTCAGCCAGCGGCTTCCCCCTGTGCCGCGGCCATCCGGCCGCTGCCGGCCGCGCGTGCGGTCTCGAGCGCCGCCCGGGCGGCTTCCAGCAGGCCGTCGGCGCTCGTGGCGTCGCCCGGGAAGCCCGCGACGCCCGCCGACACGGAGACCCGCGGCCCGGCCGT
Organism: Chloroflexota bacterium; assembly: GCA_047519685.1. GTDB lineage: Bacteria > Chloroflexota > Limnocylindria > Limnocylindrales > CSP1-4 > JAPVSP01. The sequence goes on along the minus strand of JAPVSP010000567.1, from coordinate 11,134 downwards.
GGACGGGAGCGCATCGACGGCCTCGATGACCCGCCGCGCGACGGTCGCTCCGGCCGAGCCGGGCGCGACGACCACGAACTCGTCGCTGCCCGTCCGCGCGACCGTGTCGACGAGACGGACCGAGCCCGCGAGGATGGCGGCGACCTCGCGCAGGGCGTCGTCGCCGGCGGGGCGGCCATCCCGCGCGTTGAGCGCCGCGAAGTCGTCCAGGTCGAAGATGGCCACGGACACCTCGCCCCCCTGGCGGCTCGCGCGCGCCACCTCGAGCTCGAGCACGCGGCCGAGCGTCCGGGCGTTCGCCAGGCCGGTCAGGGCGTCGGTATGCGCCAGCCGTTCATACCACTCCGACCGCTCCTGGACGAGCGATGACAGCCGGGCCCGGTCCACGGCGACCGACATGAGGTCGGCCACGGCGCCGAGCAGCCGACGACCGTCGTCGTCGATCGAGTGCGGCGCCGGCCAGCCGATCGACATCGCTCCGAGCGGAAGGTCGATCCCGTCTCTCGCCACACGGAGGGGCAGATGCGCCCAGACGACCACCGGACCGCCGAGCGCAGGCGCCTCGGTCCCCAGGTCCGGCGCGCCGGTCCCGGCGGCCCGCGCCACCGGGTGGTCGGGGTCCGTCGCGATCGCGGCGTGCAGGGCCGCGATCGTGGGCTGCGCCAGCCCGACGGCGGCGAGGGGCTCCAGGTCCGCCCGGTCGGGATCCTGGAGGAAGACCGTCCCGAGCGAGGCGCCGGTCGCCTCGACGGCGAGCGCGAGCAGCTCCCGGGACGCCACGTCGAGGTCCGCCCCGCGAGCGAGCACCGCGGCGCACTGGACGAGGACGCCGAACGGCCTCGGATCGGCTGCTGGTTCGGGCGACACGGTGGCCTCCTGGTGCGGCGGCTGGCGCTGCGACGGGCGATGTCCCTGGCGCGCGGAGCGGCGATGCCTGGGCATCATACGGAGCGGCTGCCCGGCGACGGAAGGGGTCGTTGTCCCACAGGGCGCACCGACCGGCCGATCGCCAACGTCCGGCGTCCACCGCCCCAACGGAGTCGAGCGCGATCGGGCGGCGTCCGCGAGGGGTCGCGCCCGCCTCGAGCGCCCCTATACTCGCCGGCGTGAAGCTCATCGTCGCGATCGTCCACCACGAGGACGCCGGGCCGCTGGTCGATGCGCTCCTGGAGCGCGAGTACCGGGCGACCCGCCTGCACAGCTCGGGCGGCTTCCTCAAGCAGTCGAACGCGACGATCATGCTGGGCGTCGAGGACGAGCAGGTCGAGGACGTCATGGCCATCCTGCGGGCGACCTGCACCTCACGGACCCAGGTCGTCAACCCGATGCCGCCGATCATGGAGCCGGGCGAGTTCTTCATGCCCTACCCGCTCGAGGTCGAGGTCGGCGGGGCGACCGTGATCGTCGTCCCGGTCGAGCGGTTCGAGCGGCTCTGAGCGCCGGCCGATGCCCGCGCGAGGGCTCGTCGAGCCGCGCATGAGGCGCGAACGTCCGGGCTGCCGTCGGGCCTCCTTCGGGGACAGGATCCGCCCCTGATGGCGGTCCGCCCCGACCTCGTGGAGTGCTGGCTGTTCCGCGTCCCGGTCACCGACCGCGTCGAATACCTGCTCATCCGTCGAGCGCCCGGCCGGATCTTCGCGGGCCTCTGGCAGTGCGTGACCGGAGCGGTCGAGCCGGACGAGCGCGTGCCCCAGGCGATCCTGCGGGAGGTGCGCGAGGAGACCGGGCTCGGAGCGGAGGGGATCGCCGGCTTCTACGACCTGGACATGACCTACCAGTTCTACGACGAGGGCCAGGACGCCGTCCTCACCGCCGCCGCCTTCGCGATCCGCGTCCGGCCGGACGTCGAGCCGGTCCTGTCCCATGAGCACGATGCCGCGCGCTGGGAGGCCCGGGACGACGCCCTCAGGCTGGCGATCTGGCCGGCCTACGCGGAGGCGATCGGGCGGATCGAGGCCCGCCTGCTCGATCCTGCGACCGCCCGCTGGTTCGAGCTCACGCCAACGGGCGAGCGCGTCGCCCGATAGCTCGCGATTGGGGCGGACGGCGCCCGGCGCCCCACCGGCGAGGCTGGGCGCCGATGTAGACTCCCGCAACGGCTCGACACGGCGCGGTGCGAGGAGGACGCGGATCGACGATGCACATCCCGACGGAGGCCGCAGCGCGGCGCCACTTCCGCTCGAAGGTCGACACGATCCGCTCGACGTACGGCTTCGATGACGTCTCGCTCGCGCCGGGGACGAGCACGGTCGAGCCGGCGGACGTCGACCTCGCGCAGTCGTTCTGCGGCATCCGACTGGAGATCCCGGTCCTCGCCGCGGCCATGGATGCGGTCGTGGATGTGCGCCTGGCCGGCGAGCTCGCACGCCTCGGCGGCCTGGCGGTCCTCAACCTCGAGGGTGTGCAGGCGCGCTACGACGATCCCGGGCCCGTCCTCGAGCGGATCGCAGCGGCGCCCGAGGGCGAGGCCCACGACGTGCTGACCGAGGCGTACCGGGCGCCCATCCGCGAGGAGCTCATCGCCCGCCGCCTCGACGCCCTCCACCTGGCCGGCTCGAGGGCCGCCGTCGCGGCGACGCCCGCGGTCGCGCGACGCCTCGGGCCGTTCTGCGCGGAGCACGGCGCGGACCTGTTCATCGTCCAGAGCCAGGTGAGCAGCGCCCGTCATCTCGCCACCGGCTATGACCCCCTCGAGCTCGCCGACTTCATCCGCTTCATGCCGATCCCGGTCGCTGTGGGCAATACGACGAGCGCCGAGTCGGCGTTCCAGCTGATGGAGCAGGGCGCCGCGGCGGTCTTCGTCGGCGTGGGGCCGGGCGCCGCCTGCACGACCCGCGAGGTCCTCGGCATCGGCGTCCCGCAGGTCACGGCGGTGAGCGACGTGGCGGCCGCCCGCGACGCCTTCGTCGCCGAGACAGGTCGCTACGTCCCGGTCGTCGCCGACGGAGGCATGCGCCGTGGCGGCGAGATCGCCAAGGCGATCGCAGCCGGAGCCGATGTCGTGATGCTGGGGTCGCCGCTGGCCCGTGCCGAGGAGGCTCCGGGCCGGGGCACGAACTGGGGCATGGCCGCCCCGTCGCCGATCCTGCCGCGGGGGACCCGGATCAAGGTGGGCACGGTCGGGGCGCTCGAGCGGATCCTCTTCGGGCCGGCCCGCGTGACCGACGGGTCCGAGAATCTCATCGGGGCCCTGCGCCAGTCGATGGCGGCGCTCGGCGCCCGGACCATCGCCGAGATGCAGGGCGTCGAGATGGTCTACGCGCCCTCGATCCAGACCGAGGGCAAGTCCTGGCAGCGGGGTCGCTGACAGGGCGTCGTCGTTCGTCCATCTGCGCCCGGGGACATCGAGGCCGGCGGCGGCGGGGCGGACGCCTCGACCTCCTCGCAGGCTCGCCAGCACCACGCCCCGGCGACCGTGGGTGCCGCGCGCTCAGTAGACCTCGGGGATGAACGTCTGGTCGCTCATCGGCGGCCGGACGTAGCCCTTGTCGGGTTGCCTGGGCGGCAGGACGATCGGCTCCGGGGTCAGGTCCTCGTACGCGAAGAGGCTGAGCAGGTGGGAGATGACGTTCAGCCGGGCCCGCTTCTTGTCGTCAGCGTTCACGACGTACCAGGGCGCCTGCCTGGTGTCCGTGTAGGCGAACATCTCGTCCTTCGCCCTCGAGTACTCGACCCAGCGGGCGCGTGACTCCAGGTCCATCGGGCTGAGCTTCCAGCGCTTCGTGGGGTCCTCGATGCGAGCCTGGAAGCGGCGCTCCTGCTCGGCGTCGCTCACCGAGAACCAGTACTTGATGAGGGTGATGCCGGAGCGCTGGAGCATCCGCTCGAACTCGGGACAGGAGCGGAGGAACTCCTGGTACTCCGCTTCGGTGCAGTAGCCCATGACCCGCTCGACACCAGCCCGGTTGTACCAGCTGCGGTCGAACAGGACCATCTCGCCCGCCGCCGGCAGATGGCTGACGTAGCGCTGGAAGTACCACTGCGTCTTCTCGCGCTCGGTCGGGGCCGGCAGGGCCGCCACGCGGGCATACCGCGGGTTCAGCGAGAGGGTGATGGTCTTGATCGCGCCGCCCTTGCCGGCGGCATCGCGGCCCTCGAACAGGATGACGACCTTCAGACCCTCGGCCCGGATCCATTCCTGCAGCTTGACGAGCTCGACCTGGAGCCTCGCCAGCGCCTCCCGGTACGTCTTGCCGGAGATCGTCCGCGTCTCGGCCCCGACCGTCTCGGTCGGCGGGTCCGGCCAGACCGGCGCCAGGTCCACGTCCCGGGCCTGCCGCTCCGCCTTCGTCTTCGCCATCGGCGCGACCTCGATGCCGCGGGCCGCCCTCGGTCCCGCTCCGCGTCGCCAGTATGCGCGACGGATCGGGCCCGGAAGGGGCCGACCGGACCGGCGCGCCTCGCGGCCAGCTGAGGAGGCAGGGACCCCGGCACTCATCGACCTTCCCCTCGACGGGCGGTCGCGGCCGGTAGACTTGCATCGGGGCGAGGAGCGGCAGGAGGCGGCCCATTGGGCGAGGCTGAGGCGATGGAGCAGAGGCCGTCGGCGGGGGGCCCGGACGGCGACCCCGAGGATCACGAGCGGCCCACCCGGGAGCGCGGGAAGACCATCCACGGGGAGGCCGCCAACGCCGGCCACCGTGTCCTCGCGCCGGACGACGCCGAGGTCGAGGCGTATCTCGAGACCGCTCTCAAGGCGCCCGCGCCGGTTCGCTCGCCCGACGATCGCCCGGGTGGTGGTGGTGGTGGCGGCGGCCTCCGGACGACCGAGCCCGACTCGGTCGTCGTCCTGGACTTCGGAAGCCAGTACGCCCAGCTCATCGCACGCCGGATCCGGGAGCTCCACGTCTACTCGGAGCTCCTCCCCTTCGACACGCCGTGGCCGGAGATCGCCCGACGCCGACCACGCGCGGTCGTCCTGTCCGGTGGCCCCGCCTCCGTCTACGACGAAGGAGCGCCACGCCCGGACCCGGCGCTGTGGACCGGCCGGATCCCGGTCCTGGGGATCTGCTACGGCCTGCAGCTGATGGCGCACGAGCTCGGCGGGGACGTGGTCCCCGCGTCGAAGCGCGAATACGGCCCCGCGGTCGTCACGGTGACCTCGGATGACGGGCTGTTCGTCGGCATCGACCGCGAGCAGCCGGTCTGGATGAGCCACGGCGACTCGATCGTCCGCCCGCCCGCTGGCTTCCACGCCACGGCGCAGACGGAGAGCACGCCGTTCGCCGGGCTCGCCGATCCAGAGCGTGGCCTGTACGGCATCCAGTTCCATCCCGAGGTCGTCCACACCCCGCGCGGGAAGGAGATCCTCCGGAACTTCGTGCTGGGGATCGCCAGGGCGCAGCCCAACTGGACGACCGCCGACTTCATCGAGCAGACCGTCGCCGAGATCCGGGCACGGGTCGACACGCACGCAGCGGCGACCGGCTCGGAGGGTCGAGTCATCTGCGCGCTGTCGGGCGGCGTCGACTCGGCCGTCGCCGCGACCCTCGTCCATCGCGCCGTCGGCGACCGCCTGACGTGCATCTATGTCGACCATGGGCTGATGCGCAAGAAGGAGTCCGAGCTTCTGCGGGCGACCTTCGAGCAGAACCTCGGCATGCGCCTCGTCATGGTCGACGCTCGCGACCGGTTCGTGGCCCGCCTCGCCGGCGTGGTCGATCCCGAGCTGAAGCGACGGATCATCGGCGACGAGTTCATCCGGGTGTTCGAGGAGGAGGCGGCGAAGCTCGGCCGGATCGACTTCCTGACCCAGGGGACGCTGTACCCCGACGTCATCGAGTCCACCGCGCCCGAGACGAAGGCCGCCCAGAAGATCAAGACCCATCACAACGTCGGCGGGCTCCCGGCCGACCTGCGCTTCCGGCTCATCGAGCCCCTCCGCTACCTGTTCAAGGACGAGGTCCGGGCCGTCGGTGTCGAGCTCGGATTGCCCGAGGCGATGGTGCTGCGCCAGCCGTTCCCGGGACCCGGCCTCGCCATCCGGATCATCGGGGAGGTCACGGCCGAGCGGCTGGACACGCTCAGGGAGGCTGACTGGATCGTCATCGACGAGATCAAGGCCGCCGGTCTGTACCGCTCCCTCTGGCAGAGCTTCGCGATCCTCACGCCGGTGCGGAGCGTGGGGGTCATGGGCGACTACCGGACGTACGCGAACGTGGTCGCGGTCCGGGCGGTGACGTCCGAGGACGGCATGACCGCCGACTGGGCGAGGCTCCCCTACGACGTCCTCGGGCGGATCTCGTCGCGGATCGTCAACGAGGTCCCCGGCGTCAACCGCGTCGTGTACGACATCAGCTCGAAGCCCCCGGCGACGATCGAGTGGGAGTGAGTCCCGAGGGGGACCGCGGGTTCGACCGATGGGACTTTTCGGTGGTTCGCCCGAGCCCCTGACGCGGTAGAGTTGCCGCCATGTCGGACGACCAGACGGCCGAGGGATCCGCCGGCGCGCGCTGCCCGTGGTGCTCCGCCGAGCTCCCCTCCACGAACCTCGCCAGCTGCCCGTCCTGCGGGGCCACGCTGATGACCGATGGCGAGCCACAGGTCCCGGGCGTCACCGCCATCGACCCCGTGGCGGTCATCGAGGGCGCCCGCGAGCCACGCCGTCCGCGCAACCGGCTCATCGCCTGGCTGTCGGGGGACACCGAGGAGCCGCCGAGCCCGGCCGGGTCGGATGCCCTGGCGCCGCCGTCGCCGGACGTCCGTCGGGAGATCCTGAGGCTCCAGATGGCCGCCCAGATCTCCGAGCTGTCGGCCGAGGCGGAGGCGATGGCCTCCGCCGAGGCGATCGCCGCCCAGGCCAGCGGCGACACGGCCGCCGCCCACGCGGCCGTCGAGGCGGTCGTCGAGGCGGATGCGCGGACCGACGAGCTCATCGCGTCGGCGGAGGCGACCGGGGCGCCCGTGCCGGCCGAAGGCTCGGCGTCCGCCGACCAGGCTCCCGGCCCCGACGCTGCGCCCGAGACGTCGGGCGAGCCGGCCCCCGGCAGCTGACCGACCCGAGCCCCGCGGGCGGGACGTCCGAGCGGCTGCCCCCTCCCGGCCCCTCGTACCTGCGAGAGCGGCCCCTCCGGCACGGCGGGATCCACGCCCGGGTCGGGATGAGCCGCCCGTCCGCGACCGACGACGGCTGGTGGCTCGCGGTCCTCTGGGTCGTCGACGACGATGGCCTCGTCTCGTTCCGCGACCTGGCTCCATCGGCCGGGCCTCCGCCGGACCCCCCGCTCATCCGCCTCGGCCCGTCGTTCGCCGGCGCCCTGTCGGGGTTCATCCTCGAGGAGGCGGGCCGCCTCTCGATCCGCCTCGCGCCGCTGGTTCCGCCCGAGGACCCATCGCGCCCCTGGCGGACCCCGGCGGCCGTCCGGGCCGCGTTCAAGTTCGAGCCTCTGCGGGTGGCCACGATGGGTCGGACCGAGCTGGCCGACACGGTGCTGGCAGCCTTCGCGCGGGCCGTCGAGGGGCTCGCGCATCGGTGACGCGATCCCGCCGGCGCCCGTGCGGCGTTCGCCGGCGCCGGTCCGCCGATCTCGCCCGGGGCCCGTCGACCGAGGGGCCGCTCCCAGGGATCGCCCCGGGCCGCGCGGCGTATGCTGCTCGTGACGATGCGCGACCAGTTCGACGAGTTCATGCGCGAGCTCCGGCGGCGTCAGGCCGAGCTCGAGGGTCGAGACCCGGACGCACCGGAGGAGCCGCCCGCGGCCGCCGGGCCTGGCGAGCCCGAGGAGCCGGGCGGGGCCGAGCGCGAGACGCCGGGGTCCGGGCCGTCCGAGGAGGCGGCGCCCCCCGAGGCGCCCGGGACCGCGGAGGAGACCGGGGCCGAGCCGATCCCCGTCCGAGGCCTGCGCGGCCGGCGCCGGCGAGGGGGCGGCCCGCCCCGGCGCCCGACCCCACCCCGCCCGGCCGGTCCCAACGATGGCGCCCCGTCGAACCGCCGGCTCGTCGCCGGTCTCATCGTCCTCGTCCTGATCCTCGGGGTCTTCGCGTTCCTGGGCACCGGCGTCGACTTCTGGACCGACGCGATCTGGTACCGCAGCGTCGGCTTCGAATCCGTGTTCTGGACCAGGGTCGGCACCCAGTTCTGGCTGTTCCTCGGCGTGCTGGCCATCGCGCTCGTGGCGCTGTTCGGCAACCTGTGGCTGGCCGCACGTCTCGCGCCGCCTCCGGCCGAGGGCGGCGGGGGGCTCCGGGGCGTCATGGGCCGGCTCTCCGAGGCCGCCCGGGAGGGGGCCGAGCGCAGCCGGACCAGCGGGTGGGGAGGCCCGTTCGAGGGGCCCTGGGGGCCGGGCCGCGGTCCCGGACCGCGGCCCATCGCCTTCCAGGCCGAGGAGCTGCCCGACCTGACGCCCGTCGCCGCCGTCCTCCTGGCGGCCTTCGCGGTGCTCGTCGCGCTCGGCCTGGCGGCCGCGGGCTCCTCGGCGTGGGAGACCTTCCTGCTGTGGCGGAACCAGGTCCCGTTCGCCGCGAGCGGCCCGTCGGTGACGGACCCGGTCTTCGGGCGCGACATCGGCTTCTTCCTTTTCGAGCTGCCGTTCCTCCGGCTCGTCCAGAGCCTGGTCAACGGCCTGGTCCTCGGCGGTCTCCTCGTCGCCGGCGGCCGCTACCTGGTCGCCGCGCTGCGTGGCGCCGCGGTGCTGACCACGCCGGTCCGGGTCCACCTCGGCGTCCTCGGAGGTCTCTACCTGCTCTCGGTCGCCGCGGGCTACCAGCTCGACAAGTTCGAGCTGGTCTATGGCACGAACGGGGTCGCGACCGGGGTCAGCTACACGGATGCCGCGGCGCGCTTCTTCGCCCTCGACACGCTGACGATCATCGCGGCGCTCGCCGCGGCGCTCCTCGTCGGCGGGGCGTTCACCAGGATGCTGTGGCCGCTGGGCGGGGCGGTCGTCGTCTGGTTCGGCGCCTCGGTCCTGCTCGGGACGCTCTACCCTGCGGCGATCCAGCAGTTCGTGGTGGGTCCCAACCCGTTCGCCAACGAGCAGAAGTACATCCAGAACAACATCGGCATGACGCGGCTCGCCTACGGGCTCGGCTCGTGGACGGAGGAGCAGTACAGCGGGGACAAGCCGCTCACGGCCGGAGCCATCGCGAGCGAATCGGACACGTTCAAGAACGCCCGGCTGTGGGACTACCGGCCGCTCGCCGACACCATCGACCAGCTCCAGACGGTCCGCCAGTACTACGACTTCGTCGATGTCGACGTCGACCGCTACGACATCGGGGGCAGCCAGCGGCAGGTCATGCTCTCGGCCCGGGAGCTCGACCTGCCGAAGTCGAAGATCACCGCGAACTGGCTCAACACCAAGATCATCTACACGCACGGCGTCGGGCTGGTCATGACGCCGGTCAACGAGGTCGTCGGCCAGGGCCAGCCCAAGCTCTGGATCCGGGACCTGCCGCCGGTCTCGTCGGACGGCGCGCCGACCATCACCCAGCCGCGCATCTACTTCGGCGAGGCCCCCAGCGACTACGTCATCGTGGGGGCGAAGCAGGCGGAGTTCGACTACCCCCAGGGCCAGGGGAGCGCCGGAGGCGCGACAGGCGACACGGGCGCCGAGACGCGCTGGACCGGGACGTCGGGCATCCGCCTGGACACCACGCTGACCCGGCTCCTGTTCGCGGCTCGCTTCCGCGACCTGAACCTGCTCATCAGCGACCAGATCACCGACCAGAGCCAGGTGCTCTTCCACCGCTCGCTCGGCGACCGCCTGCCACGGATCGCGCCGTTCCTCCGCTACGACAAGGACCCGTACGTCGTCGTGACCAGCGACGGGCGGCTGGTCTACATCCAGGACGCCTACACGACCAGCGATCGCTTCCCGAACGCGGACCCGTTCTCGCCGGGCCAGCTCCAGCCGACCGGCCTCGGCGACGCGCCATTCGACTACATCCGGAACAGCGTGAAGGTCGTGGTCGACGCCTATACCGGTCAGACGACCTTCTACGTCGCGGACCCGACCGATCCCCTGATCCGCGCCTACGAGGGCGTGTTCCCCGGGATGTTCAAGCCGCTCGCCGAGATGCCGTCGGACCTCCGGGCCCATCTCCGGTACCCGGAGGAGCTGTTCAACGTCCAGGCCCGGATGTTCGGGCGCTATCACGTGACCAACCCGCTGACGTTCTTCCAGCGCGACGACCTGTGGACGGTGCCGACGGGCCAGACGAGCGAGCAGACGCTCCCGTCCGAGGCTTACTACGTGGTCATGCGGATGCCGGGCGAGCCGAGCTCGGAGTTCCTGCTCCTCCAGCCGATGGTGCCGGCGACGCGCCCGAACATGATCGCCTGGGTGGCCGCCCGGAATGACGGGGCCGACTACGGCCAGGTCCGCTACTACAAGTTCCCCTCCAACACGACCGTCTTCGGGCCCGTCCAGGTCGAGGCGCTCATCGACCAGGATCCCACGATCAGCTCGCAGATCACCCTCTGGAACCAGTCCGGCAGCCGGGTCATCCGCGGCAACCTGCTGGTGGTGCCGGTGCAGGACTCGATCGTCTACCTGCAGCCCGTCTACCTCCAGTCGACCGGCTCGTCGTTCCCGGAGTTCCAGAAGATCGTCGTCGCGTCACCGTCCGGCGTCGTCTGGGCCGATTCGCTCGATCAGGCGCTGGCGCTGCTGCTGTCCGGCCAGGGCGGGCCGGGACCCAGCCCGAGTCCGGGACCCAGTCCATCGCCGGGCGCCTCGCCGACCCCCGTGCCATCGACGGGGCCGGGCCCGACTCCGCCGGCCGGCGACGTCTCGGCCCTCGTCGCCTATGCGAACCAGCACTTCGAGCTCGCGCAGCAGGCCCTGCGCAATGGCGACTTCGCGACCTACGGGACCGAGATGCAGAAGGTCCAGGCCGCGCTGACCGAGCTGTCGCGGCTCGTCGGCGGCTCGCCCGCACCCCCCTCCACGCCCCCCTCGAGCGCCCCGACCTCGGGACCCAGCCCGAGCCCGTGACCCGGACTGGGTCCGTGCCGACGCGGTCGCTCTCGAGCGAGCGAGGCTGGAGCCGTGGGGTCGTCGCCGGCACGCGCCTGGCGTTGTCGCGACCCGCCGCCTGGGCGCCGGCCCTCGCCGGCTTCCTCGCGCGCGGCGGGCTGCTCCTGTTCATCGCGCCCGTCGTGGTGCTGCCGACGCCCACGGGACTCGCCACG
>JAPVSP010000566.1:0-2922 GCA_047519685.1 Chloroflexota bacterium | reverse complement strand
TCGCTGCCTTCATCGACTTCTACAATCGACGGCGACCGCACTGGTCACTCGCCGGGCAGCCGCCGATCAGCCGAACGCCCGTCAACACCCCGCGTGGGAAGAACACCTAGACGCGTATCCGAAGGGCGGACCCCGCCACGGCCGGGGTCCGCCGCCTCGCGCCCGCCCGCCGGGACCGGCCCGGCTCGACCCGTGGCGCCGGCGGGACGGTAGACTCGAGCGGTGGGCATCCGGATCGCCGACCTGACCGACATCGCCAGCTTCGCGCTCGTCCCTCCCTGCGCCGACCCTGCCTTCGATCACCGCTCGTGCGACTACTGGGAGGACGCCGAGCGCGGCTCGAAGGCCGCGCGGGCGAGCTGGCTGGCGCCCGCCGGCAGCGTCGCGCCGCCGGCCACCGTCCGACGCCGTCCCGCGAATCCGTTCCTCGAGGACGCCGAGGCGGCGGTCCCCAACCCCTTCGCGCGGACGGGGCCGCCGCCCCCGCCGTTCAACCCGTTCGCGGCGGAGGACGATGCGCTGGCCGACAACCCGTTCGCGCCGCGCCGGGCGCCCCGGCCGACCGTCGCCACCGATGCGCCGCGGAAGCTGCAGCTCCTCGGCCGTGGGCTGGCGGTCTTCGGCAGCTACGCGAAGGTGCTGCTCGTCGACGATGCCCCGGTGGCGTACGCGCAGTTCGGCCCGCTGTCCGCCTACCCTCGGGCCCTCCGCGTCCGCGAGCTCTATCCCCAGCTCCCCGATGCGCCGCTGCCCGCGGTCATCACGTGCATCGCGACGACGGCCGCGGCCAGGACCCGCGGCCACGCACGCCAGCTGGTGGACGCGGTCTGCGCCGATCTGGCGGCTCGCGGCTTCGCGGCCATCGAGGTGTATCCGGAGGCGAACGTCCGGCCGGATGCCACGAGCGCCGCGACGCCGTCGTTCTGGCTGCGCTGCGGCTTCCGACTGGCCGTGGACGACGATCGGTTCCCGGTCGTGCGTCGGGAGCTCACCTGAGCACGCGATCCGGGGGCGCGCCGCGCCGGCGCCCGAAGGGTCGAGCCCTCGCCCATGCCACGCTCGTCGGCCTGCTGGCCGCCGCGTGCGGGACCGCCTCGACGCCGGGGCCGTCCGTCCCGGGCTCCGCCGGCTCGCCCCCGACCAGCTCGCCCGCGCCGACGGTGACCCCGTCCGGTTCGTCGCCGTCCGGGTCGTCGCCGTCCGCGGCCGCGTCGGCCGTGATCGCCATCGACGCGTCGCTCCTTGACATCCTGCCGGCGCTGGTCGGTGGCCTGGCCCCACAGCGCGACCCGTCGATCGACGCCTCCGCCTTCGCCGACCCGGGCGTGGCGAACGTCGCGACCGCGGGAGCGACGACCCTGTTCATCGACCCAACGTCGGGGCAGTTCGCGTACGTGGCCGTCGTCAGGCTCATCGGCGGGGCCATCTCGGACGGGCAGTTCCGAGCCTGGCGCGACAGCTTCGATGCCGGCGCCTGCTCGCAGGCGGGAGGGGTCTCGGGCCACGCGCAAGCGTCGATCGGCGGCCGCCAGACCTACATCGGCACGTGCGCCGGTGGGGTGCGGACCTACCACACGCTCGTCCCGGAGCGGGGCCTGCTCGTGTCCATCTCGTCCCTCGGCGACCGCCGGCTCGGTGAGCAGGTGCTCGCGGGCCTGCGGCCCTAGGCTCCCGTCCGACCTCCGGCCCATGACGCGGGGCCGTCGCTGGCGCACACTGGAGGCCCTCGAGCCGGAGGCATCCCGATGACCGTCACCGCCCCGTCCCTCACCCGCCTGCCGGGCGCCCGCCCCGTCCGGGCCCCGCATGGCACCGAGCTGTCCTGCCGGGGCTGGCCGCAGGAGGCCGCCCTGCGGATGCTCATGAACAACCTCGACCCGGCGGTCGCGGAGGATCCTGACGCGCTCGTCGTCTACGGGGGCACCGGTCGCGCCGCCCGGAGCTGGGCGGCGTTCGACGCCATCGTCCGCGAGCTGCGCCGGCTCGACGACGACGAGACGCTGCTCGTCCAGTCGGGCAAGCCGGTCGGGGTCTTCCGGACGCACCCGTGGGCGCCACGGGTCCTCATCGCCAACAGCAACCTCGTCGGCCGCTGGGCGAACTGGGACGACTTCCGCGAGCTCGAGCGCGCCGGCCTCACGATGTACGGCCAGATGACGGCCGGCTCGTGGATCTACATCGGCACGCAGGGCATCCTCCAGGGCACGTACGAGACGTTCGCCGAGCTCGCCCGACAGCATTTCGGCGGCACGCTCCGCGGCCGGGTCACCCTCACCGCCGGCCTGGGCGGGATGGGCGGCGCCCAGCCGCTGGCGGTGACCATGAACGGGGGCGTCGCCATCTGCATCGAGGTGGACGAGGCCCGGGCCCGCCGCCGGCTCGAGATCGGCTACGTGGACCGCCTCAGCCACTCCCTCGACGAGGCGCTTGGCTGGGCACGGGCCTCCGCCGCGGCCGGCGAGCCCCTGTCGATCGCGCTCGTCGGCAACGCCGCGGACCTCGAGCCGGAGCTCGTGCGCCGAGGCGAGCGCTTCGACGCCGTGACCGACCAGACCAGCGCGCACGACGCCCTCAACGGGTACGTGCCGAAAGGCGTGTCGGTCGAGGCCGCGGCCATCCTTCGTCGCGACGATCCGGCCGAGTACGTCCGGCGCTCGATGGCCTCGATGGCCGACCACGTCCGGGCGATGCTCGGGCTCCAGGCAGCCGGCGCGGTCACGTTCGACTACGGCAACAACATCCGGGCCCAGGCGAAGGCGGCCGGCGTCGCCGACGCCTTCGCGTTCCCGGGCTTCGTCCCGGCCTTCATCCGGCCGCTGTTCTGCGAGGGCAAGGGGCCCTTCCGCTGGGCGGCGCTCTCCGGCGACCCGGAGGACATCCGGCGGACCGACCGGGCGATCCTCGAGCTCTTCCCCGAGGACC
>JAPVSP010000565.1:0-2050 GCA_047519685.1 Chloroflexota bacterium | reverse complement strand
GTTCCGCGCCGTGGTCGACCACTACGAAGAGGTCCCGGGCAACATCGCCGAGAAGGTCATCGAGGCGCACAAGAAGGAGGTCGAGGCGGCCGGTCACTGAGGCCCGGTCCCAGTCGGGGTCGGGCGGCGCGACCGCCGCGGCGAGGGGCGTGCTCCGCGTCATCCGCGACCCGATCGGGCGGATCGCGAGGCTGTGGGCCGACGAGGTCCGGGCCATCGTGGCGGGTCCCGGGCGCCTTGCGCTCGCCGGGCGGATCCTCCTCATCTGGCTGATCGAGACCGGGGGGCTGCTGGTCCTCGCACGGGTCGTGCCCGGCCTGCGGGTCGATGGGCCGCTCCCCGCCCTCGGCGTCGTCATCCTCCTCCAGGTCCTGTATGCGGCGGTCCGGCCGATCCTGGTCTACCTGCTCCTGCCCCTGCTGATCGTCACCCTCGGGCTGCTGAGCGTGGTCGTGAACGCCGCGCTGCTCCTGGTCGCCGAGAGCGTCGTGCCGGGGGTCCGGATCGGGGGCTTCGGGTCGGCGGTCCTGACCGTCGTCGGGCTCGCCCTGGTCAACCTGGTCGTGGTGACCGTGCTCGACCTCGGCGAGGAGGGCAGCTTCTACCGGCGCGTGGGGCGGCGGCTCGTGCGGCGCGGTCGGGCCCCGCTGGTCATCGAGCGCCCGGGCTACCTGTTCGTGCAGGTCGACGGGCTCGGCCACGACGTCGTCGCCGAGGGCGTCCGGACCGGTCGGATGCCGACGATCGAGCGCTGGATCCGCGGGGGGACCCACCGGCTGCTGCCCTGGGAATGCGGCCTTCCGTCCCAGACGTCGGCGAGCCAGGCCGGGCTCCTGTTCGGCGACAACCACGCCATCCCGGCCTTCCGCTGGTACGAGAAGGCGAGCCGGCGGCTGCTCGTCTCCAACCGACCCGCGGACGCGGCCGAGATCGAGCGCCGGCTGGCCGCTGCGCCGGGGCTCCTGAGCCGGAATGGGTCGAGCATCGGCAACCTGCTCTCCGGCGGGGCGATGCGGACGGTCCTCACGATGAGCACCGTGGCGGACCTCGGCCCGGGGATCCCTCGGCGCTCCCGCGACTTCCTGGTCTTCTTCCTGAACCCGTACGCGGCGACGCGTGTGCTGTTCGGGATGGCCTGGCAGATGCTGCTCGAGGTCTGGGAAGGTCGCCGGCAGGCCCGTCGCGGCGTGTGGCCGCGGATCGATCGGCGAGGGGCGTTCCCGTTCCTGCGGGCCGCGTCGTGCGTCCTCCTCCACGACCTGGCGGTGACGCTGCTGATCGAGGACATGGCCCGGGGCGTGGCGGCGACGTATGCGGACCTGGTGGGCTACGACGAGGTCGCCCACCACGCCGGCCCGGAGCGACCCGAGTCGCTCACGGTGCTCGAGCGAGTCGACCGCTCCCTGGCCGACCTCGAACGGGCGTCGGCCTCGGCGAGCCGACCGTACCGGATCATCGTGCTGTCGGACCACGGACAGAGCCAGGGCGCGACGTTCCGACAGCGTCACGGGATGCCGCTCGACGCCATCATCCGGGCGCTGATGCGGGGCGAGCCGAGCGTCGCGGCGGCGACCGCGCCGGTCGAGGGTTGGGGGCACGTGAATGCGTTCCTCTCGGAGCTGCTGTCGGGCGGTCCCCTGCTCCGGCTGGTCAGGCGAGGCCTTGGCCGTTCCGGGCACGCCGGCTGGGTGGAGCTGGGGCCGGGCTCCGAGCGGCGCCGTCCGCCGGGTAGCGCCGGGGACACGCTTCCGGCGGAACCGGCGGAGCTCGTCGTGTGCGCCTCGGGCAACCTCGCGCTGGTCTACTTCACGGGCCTCGAGGGGCGTGCGACGCTCGAGGCCGTCGAGGCGCGCTATCCGGGCCTCGTCGAGGGCCTCGCCCGGACGGCGTGGATCGGGTTCGTGATGGTCGCGACCGCAGACGCCGGTCCGGTGGCCGTCGGCCCGGCTGGGCGTCGCTGGCTCGCCGACGGGCGGATCGAGGGTGAGGATCCGCTTGTGCCGTTCGGTCCGCTCGCGGCCGACCACCTGCGACGGCTCGATGGCTTCCC
>JAPVSP010000564.1:0-1509 GCA_047519685.1 Chloroflexota bacterium | reverse complement strand
GGGGATCCTCCGGCGCCGGTGCGACCTCGGGCAGCGGGTCGAGCGCGAGGGGCGTCCACTGGACGCCGAGCCTGATCCCGGCCGCCGACGGCGAGGGAGAGCCAGCTGCGGAGGCCGCGTCGGCAGTCGACGAAGGCGCCGCGCTCGCGCTCGGCGACGGCGCGGCCAGCCGCACGACGAGCGGGACCTTCGTCCCTCCGACCGGCGTCGCACCAAGGCTCGCGCCGATGGCGATCGGGCCAGGCGCGGCGGTCGGCAGTGCTGGCGCCCGTTCGGGCGGCACGGCGGCATCGGCCACGGCCGAGGCGTTGG
The DNA here is from genome assembly GCA_047519685.1 of Chloroflexota bacterium. Classification (GTDB taxonomy): domain Bacteria; phylum Chloroflexota; class Limnocylindria; order Limnocylindrales; family CSP1-4; genus JAPVSP01. Next base: position 1,197 of record JAPVSP010000564.1, on the reverse strand, counting down.
ATCCCGGCCGGGCGACGAGCGACCGATCGAAGCCGCTCCCGGGCGACGTCGGATCGAGCTCGCCGACGAACCCCGGGCTGCGGACGCTGGCGAACGTGACGACGTTGCCGTGGAAGCTGGCGGCGGACCTCCAGATCGAATCCACGGCGGCGCCCCCGCGAAGGATCGAGCGGACGTAGTACGCGGGCCCGAAGAACGTGTCAGCCAGGACCGCGTCGGCGCCGGCCGCGATCCAGCCGGCGGCATAGTTGTCCACCCGTTGCTCGACGATCGCCAGCTCGCCCTCGGGCAGCCCCGGCTCACTGGCGCCGCTCGCGTAGCAGAGGTGGTGCAGGAGGACGATGGCGTGGGGCGCGAGCTTCACGTCGCGGGCCAGGTAGGCCTCGCCGAAGTACTGATAGGCGCTGTCGTCCACATCGGCGACGGGGTTGAGCCCGAGGCCGTCCTGGAGAGCGGGGACGAGCGAATCGGAGTAACGACTCGGCCAGCCGTTGCCGTGGCCGAGGTAGACGACGAGCGACGCGTCCTGGAGCGCGGCACGGACGGCTGGCCAGGTGGCATTCGGCGACTCGACCACGACGACGTTCGAAGTGGAGGCGCGCGCCTCGGCGATCCCCGGTGCCGCCTCGGCCCGATAGAAGTCGGTGAGCGACCCGACCGGACCGACGATCACGACGACCTTGGGGCCCTCAGCCTGGACCGAGGCACCGAGCCATGGGATCGCGGCGATCGCGAGAGCGACGGCCGCGCAGGCGGCGACGAACCGGCCGATCGGCCGGGCGCTCAGTCGTCGTCGCGGGACGTTCGCCGGTCGGTTCTCGAACATCTCGTCAGCGCTCCAGCTGAGGACGCATCAGTCCTTGTCTATCCACCTGATGAGAAGGCTCCATCTGGCGTCCGACCGGCATTCCCACCGCTTGTCTGAGCCGGGCAGCACGAGGGCCAGCCTTGCCCCGCTCGCGGTGCCGCTGGTGATCTCCCCTCTGCCATCGAGGGCGCGCGTGGGGCCGCCGGCTTCCCAACGCCCTCCGTCCACGACCAGGTCGTAGGCGGCGGCAGCCGGGCCTGGACTCCCCTGGCCTGGAGTCAGTTCCGTGCTGGTCGGGCTGGTGCGGATACCCCACGTGTTCGACGGGACGACTGGGATCGGCGGGAACACGATCGATCCGATGGCGGTGCCCTGCACGTACGAGGCGC
>JAPVSP010000563.1:0-4393 GCA_047519685.1 Chloroflexota bacterium | reverse complement strand
GGCGTGCGCCCGGGCGAACTCGACGGCGCAGGCTGCCTGGGATTGGGCCCAACGCTGTCCGTCATACCAGGACGACTCGGCTTCACGGGGTTCGTGGCCCCAGGAGGCGTTGAAGACGACAAACCCGAGCTCCGCCACTCGCCGGGCGTTCTCGCTCAAGTACCCGCGATCCGTTGCCGGGTCGCTGCCGGGTCCGCCGTGGAACATCACGACCACAGGCCACGGGCCGGCCTTGGCCGGTGCATAGACGTCGAGTGCGTCCGGTGTCAGCTGCGGGTCGGCCGACTCGTAGGGGACGTTGCGGGTCAGCGTCACCGTCGGTGTCGGGCGTACGGTCGCCGTCGCGGTCGGTGCCGACGTCGCCATCGCCGACGAGGGCGCGTCCGTCGGCGTCGCTGGGGCTGGCGTCGAGCTCGCGCCCGAGGCGCAGCCGGCCAGCAGGACGGCGATCATCACGCCGACGAGGAACCGGCAAGTCGTGCCACGTGCGTTCATCTCATCCTCTTTCGGGCCAGCCCGCCAGCTCATAGCGGCGTCAAGTCCCGACGTTCATCGCTCGTCGGAGATCGCGCAGGCAGCCCTCCGCCACATCGGACGACCACACCGCCGCGCCCCCGGTCGGCCCGGACCGCTGGCCGCTCGACGAGGGATCGCAGGTCCGGGACCGGAGCCGGTGTGTCGGTCGGGAGCAGACTGCCCTCAGTAGCCGATGATGGCCCCGTTCCAGGCCCACGTGGCAGGCCAAGAGGGATCCTCGAACCCCTGGAACACGATCTCGATGGTCATCGTTCCGCCGCCAACGGCATCCTTGAAGCGTCCGGTGCCACCGACGATCTTGAACTCGATGGTGCCCTGGTACACGGTGACGCCAGGTCCGGGGAACGGGGCCGATCCGTGGTAGGTGATCCAGACCTCATCACCGCTCGCGGAGGTCAACGTCATCGTGCCTGGGCCGAAGTCGTCGCCGAGCGGCGTGCAGTGCTTGGCTGTCATCACCGTCTTCCCGAGGTGGGAGGACGTTCCGATCGCCGACGACTCGGTCCTCAGTCCGCCGTAGTTCGGGCAGACCGTCGGCGGGACCGGGTTGAAGGCGACTTCGCCAGCCACCATCCCCTTGAAGGGTCGGGACCCCGGATCGGCGCTGGCCGGAGCAGCGAACGCCATGATCAACAGCGCGGATCCCACGAGGGCCAGCACTGCACGGGTGCGGTGGCGCGCCATCGCATGCCTCCTCCGGGACGCTCGGGCGCGAGTCGGTCTCGCCAGTGGCTCGGCGCGGTCCCGGCGGCCGGGGTGTGGGCCGCGTGTCCGAGCCTCCCATCCTCGGGGCGCAGGCTGACGTGCGCCACGCGGGATGGCTAGAGGCATTGGTAGTGAACTGATCGGGGGCGTTCACCAGCGCGGGCGGATGCGGCGTCACGAAGCTGCTCGACCATCGACGTCGAGTCTCGGGAAGTGCCGGTGCCCGCGCTGGCGTTGTGCAGAGTCGTGGCCGCACCGTCCGTGAAGCCGCGCCAAGAGCATTCAGGGCTGCGTCCAGGCCGTCCTCAGGGGTTGCCGCTGAACGTGTCGCAGCCATCCGGCGACCCCGTCCGGTAGCCGACCGTGAACCACTTCTGGCGCTGGGCGGACGAACCGTGGGTCCAGGTTTCGGGGGTGACCTGACCCTGCATCTCCTGCTGGATCCGGTCGTCGCCGACGGCCGACGCGGCGTCGAGGGCGTCGGCGATCTCTGCGCCCGTGAGCGCCCCGAGGTAGCCGGTCGCGGCCGCGTGGTTCGCCCAGACGCCCGCGTAGCAGTCGGCCTGGAGCTCGGTCCGGACCGACTGCCCGGTCGGCCCCGCCTGGGTCGTCCCGCCCGACAGCGTTCCGACGAGATCCTGGACGTGGTGCCCGTACTCATGGGCGAGGATGTACGCCTGCGCGAACGGGCCTCCCTGGGCGCCGAACCTCGACCGAAGCTCCTCGAAGAAGCCGAGGTCGATATAGACGTACTTGTCGCTCGGGCAGTAGAAGGGACCGCTGGCCGACGACGCGACACCGCAGCCGGTGCCGATCTGGTCGGTGAAGAAGCGGGCCGACTCGGGCATCAACCGGCGTTGACATCGGGGCGTTCAATTGGGGCGTGGCATACGGTGGATCGTCCCCGTCCACTGCGCTCGGAAGAGGTCCTGCGATGCGAACGCCAACCCGCATGCTCGTGCCGGCGATCCTCACGGCGCTCCTTGTGGCGGCACCCGTCTCGGCGCCCGCCGCGATCGCCGCCCAGCCGACGAACACCGACGTCGCCGGCATCGACGTCGACGCGACCACCATCCCGCAGCTGCAGGCGCTGATGGACCGCCACCGCCTGACGTCGGTCCAGCTCGTCCAGTTCTATCTGCACCGGATCGAGCGGCTGCAGCCCGAGCTCCACGAGGTCATCACCGTGGCCCCGACCGCCCTGGCGCAGGCGCGCGCGGCCGATGCGGCACGCCGCCGCGGGGACCACCGCCCGCTGCTCGGGATCCCCGTGATCGTCAAGGACAACATCGACACGGGCGACATGCCGACGACTGCCGGCTCATGGGCGCTCGCCGGCAACACCCCGCCCGACGCGTTCATCGTCCAGCGCCTGCGCGCCGCGGGCGCGATCGTCATCGGCAAGGCCAACCTGTCCGAGTGGGCCAACTTCCGCTCGAGCCCGTCGTCGAGCGGCTGGAGCGGCATCGGCGGCCAGACGAACATGGCCTATGTCCTCGACCGCAACCCGTGCGGGTCGAGCTCGGGGAGCGGCGTGGCGGCCTCGGCGGACCTCGCGACGGCCGCCGTCGGCACCGAGACCGACGGCTCGATCGTGTGCCCGTCCGGCGCGAACGGGGTCGTCGGGATCAAGCCGACGCTCGGTCTGCTGAGCCGCAACGGGATCGTGCCGATCTCGGCCGACCAGGACACCGCCGGCCCGATGGCCCGCAACGTCACCGACGCCGCGGTCCTCCTCGGCGCGATGACCGGGATCGACCGGGCTGATCCCGCGACCGCGGCTCAGGCCGGTCACGCGTTCACCGACTACACCCAGTTCCTCGATGCTCACGCCCTCCAGGGCAAGCGGATCGGCGTCTGGCGCGCCGGTACCTACGACCCGACGAAGGTGCCCGAGGTCACGCCGATCCTCGACTCCGCGGTCGCCGCGCTCGAGGCAGCCGGCGCGGCCGTCGTCGACCCCGCCGACATCGACATCAGCGGCGACACGTACAACGCCGAGTTCGCTGCCCTCCTGTGCGAGTTCAAGACCGACATCTCGACGTACCTCGGGGCGCACACCGGGCCGAGCTACCCGAAGACACTCCTTGACCTCATCGACTTCAACGACGCGCACCCAGCGCTGGAGGGTCCCTGGAACTCGGCGATCTTCGAGCTCGCCCAGGCGACCAACGGGCGCGACGCGGACTGCGCGGCGCAGCGCGCGTTGGCGACGCCCATCGTCCAGGCCACGATCGACGAGCTCATGGCGAGCCAGCATCTCGACGCGGTCATCGCCCTGACGAACGGCCCAGCCTGGGAGACGGACCCCGTCAACGGCGACCTCGGCGGCGACTTCTCGCTGTTCGTCGGCTCGTCGAGCGCGGCGGCGATCGCCGGTTACGCGTCGGTCGCCGTGCCCGCGGGCTTCGTGGGTCCGCTGCCGATCGACATCTCGTTCATCGCAGGCCGCTGGGACGAGCCCGCCCTCATCGCCGACGCGTACGCCTTCGAGCAGGCGACCCACGTGCGGGTCCCGCCGCAGTTCCTCGCCACCTGGTCGGGCACGGCGTCATCAGCCACGGCGAGCGCGACGAGCCACGGCAAGGGCGACGCGGCCCCACCCGACAGAGCGCGCCGGCTCGGGCCACGGGCCTGGTGATCCCGATCGGGAGCCCGAGGGTGCCGGAGCGCTCCACCACGGACGTTTAGGCCAGATGGTCGGGGCGAGAGGACTCGCCCCGACACTATCCCGATATCGGCGTGGGTAACTCCGCCGCCGAGGTTCCACCTCGTCCGCGAGGACTCGGCCTGACCTGCAGGCCACGAACCGGCCCCAGCCACCCGCCCTGGAGCGACCCGGACGCTCTTCGTGGGATCAGTGCTCGAGCCCCCAGACGCGGGCAGCGCCGCCGGGTGGGACGCCGTCCGCGGGCGTCGCTGCGAGGCCCGCGCTCCAGGGCCATGGTCTCCGTGAGGTGGCCTCCGGCAGCTGCGTGCTCATCCGACCACCGCATCCACGGAAGGAGCCGTCTCAGAAGTCTCCTCGAGCGCCGACGGCGCCGGCTTGGCGCCCCTGACGACGAGGGGCTTGGAGAACACCGGGAGCCGGGAAACGGAGACGTCGACGAGGCCGGCTTCCTCCGCCATCCGCCTCGCGTCGGCATCGCTC
>JAPVSP010000562.1:0-1864 GCA_047519685.1 Chloroflexota bacterium | reverse complement strand
CCCAGCGCCCGTGAAGAAGGAGCCGCGGATCGCGAACCGTCCGACCATCTGGGTCAGCTGCCCGTCGATCTCGGCGAACTCGGCGACGCCCGTGCACGACCAGGTGCCGTTGAGGGTCGCGACGCCGGTCCGGGCGTTGAAGTGGCCGACAGGGTCGACCGTGATCGTCAGCTCCGGCGGCGGGGGTGCCACCTCCATGTGGAACTTGAGCGTCCCGCCGTTGACGCCCGCGGTGTCGCTGAAGGCGAGGATGTGGTAGGCGGTGCCCGCCACCCCGAGGAAGCCGACCGTGAAGGGCCCGCACGCCTCGAGGACGAAGGCGCCCGGAGATCCACTCACGACGATGACGCCGGCTTCATAGTCGGACTGCGAGATGTCGACGACGTAGCCGGCATCGGTCGCCGGCGTGAACTGGTACCAGACGCTCGCGAGCGTCACCGGAGCCCCGCAGAACGCGTTCGCTTCGGCGTCGGTCGCGTCGGTCGTGGCGGCCGTCGTGTCCACCGTGTCGTCGAACGGCAGCGACGAGATGACGGTCGCGTTGCCATAGAGATCGTTGGAGGGAGCGGCGGCGAGGACGGGCGCCACTCCGATGACGAGCGCGGCGGTCAACGCCGCGCCACTAGCCAGGACCCGCAAGCCACGGAACATGGCAACCCTCCCGGGCGCTACTCGCGGGTCGGTCTCGCCAGTGGCTCGGCGCGGCCCCGGCGGCCGGGGCATGGGCCGCGCGTCGCTGCCCCCGCTTCTGCTCCGGAGACGCGACGTGCCCGAGGATGTTGCAGCCCCGGACGCAGGCGCTCCGCTGGCCTACGACTGGCGGCATCTCATCGGGGTCCCTCCCATGACGTCCGAGAGAGTCCGCCGGCCGGTGCATCGCCGCGGACCTGCTGGTCCGGAGCCCAGGACCACGGCCGGTAACGCCGCTGGGCGTCGCGCGTCTTGCTGGCGCAGGGAGGCAGCTCGTGGCCAGAGAGGTCCGGAGCACGGCAAGTCGGCGGCCGACCGTCATCTCCGACTGGGCGTGGGCATTCGGGACGGTCTGGATCGCCGCGATCGCGGGCGGCCTGGTCCAGGGTGGGCTCTGGGACGCGAACGCGACGGGCACCCAGTGGCTCGACATCCTGGCTCCGGCGGCGGTGATCGTCGCCGGTGGCGCCCTCGCCGGCTACCGGCTCGCGACCAGGGCCTCGGCCAGTCGGTTCATCGCCGGACTCTCGGCGCCCATCCCGATCGTCGGAATCGCGTTCGTCCTGATGGTGGGCTTCTCAGAATCCGCGGCCGACCTCCCGGTCGCGGCCGGGATCGCCGCCGGCATCTACCTCCTCGCCGAGGTTCCGCTCCTCGGCGCGTTCGTCGTCCGCGTCGTGAGGCGAGGACGTGCCGAGTCGTTCCCCTTATGGACGTCGTGGGACGCGCGATCCGCGTTGACGGCCCAGTTCGCTGCGGAGATCGAGCGGGCGACGGACGGCGGGCGGGCTGTGAAGGTGGTACGCGTGTACGTCGAAGATGACGAGGGACGTGCGAGGCTGCGATCGGATACCGGACTCCTCGAGGCGATGGGATATCGGGTCGTGGCCATCGAACCGCCCCGCCGACCATCCAGGCTCGGCATCCTCGCGGGACTCGCGTTCTACCTCGCAGCCCTCGCGAGTGGCTCGAGACTCATCCTGGATCCTGATCAGCCGCGCATCGTGGCGACGTTCCGCCTCATCGGAGCGGCCGGCCACGGGCCACTGCCGGCCGAGAGCCGGTCGGTGCGGAGTCTCCTCGTGGAGGTCGGTCGGGACGTCCTTGTCGTGATCGGCTGGCTCGTTGCCTCGGTGGTCGTCCTCGTCGCCGTCAGCTTCGTTGAGGTCCGGCT
>JAPVSP010000561.1:0-1940 GCA_047519685.1 Chloroflexota bacterium | reverse complement strand
TGAGCCTGGTCACGGGGATCCCCGTCCAGGACGAGACGATCTCGGCGACGTCGTCCGCGTCGACCTCCTCCTTGAGGAGACGCCCCGGCCCCTGGAGTGCCGCGAGGGCGGCCTCCTGCTCCCGGAGCCGCCCCTGGAGCTCCGGCAGGGTGCCGTACTTGAGCTGCGCAGCGGTCCCGTAATCGGTCTCGCGCTCGGCCTGCTCGACCCGCACCTGCAGTCCCTCGAGCTCGGACTTGGTGGCCCGGATCGCCGAGATCGCGTCCTTCTCGGCCGTCCAGCGCTGCTTCATCGCGCTGGCCTCCTCGCCGATCTCGGCCAGCTCCGCCTCGAGCGCCGCCAGGCGCGCCTTCGACGCCTCGTCGGTCTCCTTTCGGAGCGCCTCTCGCTCGATCTCGAGCTGGATGCGCCGCCGCTCGAGCTCATCGAGCTCGATCGGCATCGAGTCGATCTCCATCCGCAGCCGGCTCGCCGCCTCGTCCACGAGGTCGATGGCCTTGTCGGGCAGGAAGCGCTCGGTGATGTAGCGGTTCGAGAGCGTCGCGGCGGCGACCAGGGCGGAATCGGTGATCCGGACGCCGTGGTGGACCTCGTACCGCTCGCGCAAGCCGCGCAGGATGGAGACCGTGTCCTCGACCGACGGCTGGTCGACGAGCACGGGCTGGAAGCGCCGTTCGAGCGCGGCGTCCTTCTCGATGTGCCTGCGGTACTCGTCGAGGGTCGTCGCGCCGATCGTGTGCAGCTCGCCGCGGGCGAGCATCGGCTTCAGGAGGTTGGAGGCGTCCATCGCCCCCTCGGCCGCGCCGGCGCCGACGACTGTGTGCAGCTCGTCGATGAGCAGGATGACCCGGCCCTCGGAATCCTTGATCTCCTTGAGGACCGCCTTCAGCCGCTCCTCGAACTCGCCGCGGAACTTCGACCCGGCGATGATCGCGCCCAGGTCGAGCGCGATGACCCGCTTGTCCTTCAGCCCTTCCGGGACGTCGCCGCGCACGATCCGCTGGGCCAGGCCCTCGACGATCGCCGTCTTGCCGACGCCCGGCTCGCCGATGAGCACCGGGTTGTTCTTCGTGCGCCGGCTCAGCACCTGGATCACCCGGCGGATCTCGTCGTCCCGGCCGATGACCGGGTCGAGCTTCCCGGCGCGTGCGTCGGCCGTCAGGTCGCGCCCGTACTTCTCCAGGGCCTGGTAGGTGCCCTCGGGGTTCGGCGAGGTGACGCGCTGGCCTCCGCGGACCGATTGCAGGGCGGAGAGGATGGCCTCCCGTCCGGCCCCGTGGCGCTCGAGCAGGGACTCGGCCTCACCGCCGCTCTCCGCGGCCCCGAGCAGGAGATGCTCGGTGGAGACGTACTCGTCGCCGAGGCGACGCGCCTCCTCCTGGGCCCGCTCGATGGCCCGGCGAGCCCGTGGATCGAGCGTTCGGGAGCCGCCCTGGACGCGGGCGCGACGGGCGAGCGCGGCGGCGAGGTCCCCGCGCAGCGCGGGCAGGTCGACGCCGATCCGGCGCAACGTCTCGGACGGGATGCCGTCGTCCGGCTCCAGGAGCGCCGAGAGGAGATGCTCGGCGTCGAGCACCGGGCTCTGGAGGTTCTCGGCGAGCTGCTGGGCGGCGACGATGGCGTCCTGGGCCCGCTGGGTGAAGCGATCGAGGTTCATCGGCTGGTCCTGGCTGGGGTGGGTCGGGCCACGGCGGCGATCAGTTCGTGCCGCGCGGGTCGGTCTGGCGGGCGAGCTCGAGGAAGCGCCGCGCGGCGTGCTTCGCGTCGTCGGACAGCTCGGTCGGGAGGACGACGCGGGCGCGCACGAACAGGTCGCCGCTCCCACTCCCCTTGAGGTCGGGCATGCCCTGACCGGCCAGCCGGAAGCGACGCCCGTTCTGGGTCCCGGCGGGGATCGTCAGCAGCACGCGACCCTTGAGCGTGCCGACCGGCACCTCGCC
>JAPVSP010000560.1:0-4193 GCA_047519685.1 Chloroflexota bacterium | reverse complement strand
GGGGACGCGCTCGCCCGGGTCATGGTCCGCTGGCGCGAGATGCATCAGGCGCTCGAGCTGTGCCGGGCGTCGCTCGATCGGCTCGCCGGCCTGCCGGGCCCGCTTCGGGTGCGGGTCCCGCCGGTGCTGCGGGGCGACGCGACGAGCCGGGTCGAAGCGCCCCGTGGCGAGCTCTTCTACTACGTCGCGGCCGACGGCGACGCCCACCCCACCCGGGTACGGATCCGCACGCCGACGTTCGCGAACCTCCCGGCGGTCCTGCGGATGCTTCCCGGGACGCAGATGGCGGCCGTCCCGGTGGCGCTCCTGTCGATCGACCCCTGCCTGTCCTGCACGGAGCGTTGATCGCCGCAGCTTCGACGGACCTACGACGCGCGCGGCGCGGCGGCCCCCGAGCGCGCCGCGTACCACCGACCCAGGGTCCGCACCGCGGCGTCCGCCGTGCGGAAGGTCGGGATGCCGCCGTCCTCGAGCAGCCGGCAGAGCGGATCGTAGAGCGGGCCTCCATCGACGACCGCGGCCCACGGCTTGGGCGACGCGGCCCACAGGCGGAGCAGCCGCGCCGCGATGCCGTCCGGCGCACGCACGTCCTCGTCGTGGCCGGCGGCCGGGGCGAGGGTCTCGAGCTCGACCGTGAAGGGGACGACGCCGATGAGGCCAAGGTCGACCCCGTCGGCCTCGAGGACCGTCCGCACGATCTCGTCGTACGCGGCGGCACCGGCCATCGGCGTGAGATCGAGCGGATCGTGGACGTCGACGACGTCGTCGATCCCCTGCCGGGCGAGCACCTGCTCGATCCGGGCGGATGTGGGGCCATCGAACGAGGCGAGCTCAAACGGGCCGAGGTTGTCGGCGACCGCGACACACTCGAACCCGGCGTTCGTGACGGCGGCCAGCCGATGCCCGGCGGGTGCCCTGCCAAGGAGTCGCACGAACGTCGCGAGCAGGTCGTCGAAGTCCTGGACCGTGTCGGCGACGACGACTCCGGCCTCCTGCGCCAGGGCGCTGGCGACCGCCGCGTCACCGGCGATCGAGGCCGTGTGGCTCGCGGAGGCGACCGCGCCGGCCTGCGTCCTGCCGGCGCGATACAGGATGACCGATCGACCGGTCTCGGCGATCTCGCGCGCGGCCCGCAGGAACCGGAGACCGTCGAGCGGCGCGAAGCCCTCGACGTAGACCGCGAAGATCTCGATCGCGGGGTCGTCCTTCAGGTAGGTGAGGTAGTCGCCGACCGTCAGGTCCATCTGGTTCCCGACGGTGATGACGTATCGCGGCTCGATCCCGCGGAGCCGGCTCAGGCGCGAGATCGCGAACGCCCCGCTCTGGGCCACGATCGCCACGGGCGCGACCGGTCCCGTGGGACCCGGCAGCTTCGCCGTCGGGATGAACATCGTGTCGTAGCGGCCGGGGCGCGACCGGATCCCGAGGCAGTTGCCGCCGTTGATCAGGGGGCCGCCGCCGCGTGCCCTCGCGGTGGCCAGGGCGTCCCTCATCCGGCCCACCCGGGCATCCGTGCCCCGCTTCTCCCCCAGACCGCCGGGGATGACGATCACGCTGGCGGCGGCGTCGCGTTCGATGGCCTCGCTGACGACGTCCGGCGCGTCCGCCGCGGACACGGCGACGACGAGGAGGTCGACCTTCCCCGGCAGCGACGCGATGTCCGGGACGCAGCGACACCCGTCGATGCGTTCCACGCCCGGCTTCACGACGCGCACCCGGTCGGCGTCGAAGCCGTCCCGCAGGAGGTTGCGCAGGATGATCCGTCCCGGGTTCAGCCTCGAGGACACCCCGACGATCGCGACGGTCTCGGGCTCGAGGAGGTGCCCCAATCCGCGGATCGGTCGGTCCGGACGGGTCTCGAGGCGTCCGGTCCCCAGCGTCGCCAGGACGTCGAGCGCGACCAGGCCCTCGGCCGTGACCGCGAGCGGGTTGATCTCCAGCTCCGCGAGCTCGTCCGGGCAGAAGGCGCGAGCGAGGGCGAGCAGCCGCTCGACGACGTCGATGAGCCGATCCATCGCCAGACGCGGAGGCTGGCCGCGGAGGCTGGTCGTCACGAGCTCCACGCCGACCGATCCGGATAGCCGCTCGCGGAGCCCGCGCCCCGACGTCGCCGTGGGGGAGACGATCGCCACACGCGAGCCGGGCTCGAGATGGCGAGCCAGGGCCTCCGCGTCGGTGCCCCCGGCCCCGACGGTCACGACAGGGCCGAAGTCGTCGGTCCAGCGCAGCGAGGCGAGGAGCTCGCCGCCGATCCCCGGATCGTGCTCGACGAACGAGGCGATCGTGTAGCCGACCGCCGCGTCGCCCAGTCGCCCCTCCATCCCGTGGATCGCGTCCACGACGGCACGCCGATCGTGGGGGACGACGACGACCCCGCCGGCCTCGGTCTTGTGCGCGATCCCCGGCCCCGCGACCTTCACCACGAGCCGATCCCCGGGCAGGGACTCCAGCTCGATCGCGCTGGCCCCGGCCGCATCGCGCACGTACCTGGACGGCGGGACGCCGATGCCGGCGGCGCGGAGCAGCTCGTAGCCCTCGGGCTCGAGGAGCGACGTGCGGCCTGACAGGCGGGCGGCACCGAGGAGGGCGCGGATCCGCCCCACGTCGATGGCCGGGTCGAGGGCCGCCGCCGGTGACGCCGGCCGGTCCGCGCGTGTGCTCTCCGCGGTGGCGCTGTGACCCGGCGCCCGGGGTCGCTGGGCGAGCATGGGCGCAGCCTGGGGGCGCGCGAGCCCGCGCGGAGGAGCCGAGCGGCACGGTCATCGGGTGACACCTGTCGTCAGCGAGTGCGTGACCCCCGACCGACGTCCGTGCGACCTGCCGCGAGAGGGACCAGGACTTCCGTCGGATGGTCGCCGGCCCGACCGCCCGAGGCGCACGCCGGGGCCACACGGCCCGGCCGAGGGGTGACTCTTGTCGCTGGCCGCCGATTGTCCCGGGGGCGAGGCTGGCACGGTCGTGGCGCCGCGTCCTGCCTGGCGCCGCGATCGCGAGACAGGATGGAGGCGCGTCCATGACCCGGGTCCTCGTCGTCCAGCGCGACCCAGCGGTCGCAGACCGGATGTCTGCCAGTCTCCAGCGCGCAGGCTATGAGACCGAACTCTGCGGCGGACCGGAACGGGAGCCCTGTCCGGTCGTCGCCGACCTGCCGTGCCCGCTCGTCGACCGTGCCGACGTCCTCGTCTACGACGCCTGGGTCGCAGGCAACGCCGTCGGTGGGCACCAGCTCGTCTCCGAGCTTCGGGAGGTTTACGTCGACCTCCCGGTCGTGCTCACCTCCGTCGATGGATCCGTCGACTGGGCGGAGCGCGAGGGTCCGCATCGAGTGATCCCGCTCGGAAGCCGGCCGAGCGACACCGAGCTGATCGAGGCGATCGAGAGCGCGCTCAGCGACCAGGGCATGGCCGTCTGAGATCCCGCGCCGCGGCCCGGATCGCGGCGACCCTCGACCCAGCCCTCGAGGCGCACCACGCAGCCCCTCCGGGTGCCGTGGAGCGTCGGGGACCAGCGCGACGACGCTCAGGGACATCCCGACGACCGTCAGAGAGATTCCGACGACCGTCAGAGAGATTCCGACGACCGTTGCCGGATCTTGAACGACCGTCGCTCCAGATCCCCCGACCGTCGTGGTCGTTCCACGCGCATGTCGCCCCACATCGGAACCCTCATGTCCTTCCGGGCGCCCGGCTGCGGGCCCAGGCTCCACCCGAAACCAGCATGACGGTCACCGGGACCGGGAGACGAGGCCATGGCGATCTACAGCGGACTCCTCGAAGTGGCGGTGGTTCTGCCATTCCTGCTCCTCGGTGGGGGGCTGCTGGCACTCGCGTGGGGTCGCGAGGGATGGCGCGGGTCCGGGTTGTTCGGGGCACCGGGTGAAGAGCGACACCACGGTCGCGTGACGACCGTGCTCGGGCTCGTCGGAACGTGGCTCGTGCTGACGGCCCTCACGCTCTGGTGCGAGTTCCTCGTGCTGTTCGTCGCCCTCCACGCGCTGCTGTTCGGCCTTGGGAACGGGGCCGCATCGATCGGCCTGATCGTGGGCGCCCTGATCCTGGAGGCGACGCCCATCGCCTGGGCCATCGTCATCCTGCGTCGGACCCGGCACGCCGAGCTCCCCGCCGCGCCGAAGGGCTGATCGTGAACGGGAACGGGTCCGCGCCGGGCGGCGGCCGGAAGCTGGGGGTGCTCCT
>JAPVSP010000559.1:0-2125 GCA_047519685.1 Chloroflexota bacterium | reverse complement strand
GTCCGGCGACGGCCGCGCGGGGTCGCCGGAGGCCGTCACGAGGAGCGGCTCGTCCTCGGGCAGGACGCCGCTGAATGGGTTGTGCGTCGCGTCCCAGCGGCCGTGCTCGGCGTCCCACTGGTACATCGGGAAGCGATCGACCCAGCAGTACGCGAGGACGGCCGGGTCGGCCAGGCCGAGCCGCTCGCCGAGGATCGAGCGCAGGCGCCCGAGGACGTCGTTCGCCACCTCGGCCCGATCCGCGACGATGAGGACGAGATCGCCCTCGGAAGTGCCGGCCCGGGCCACGATCCGGTCGAGGATCCCCTCGCCCAGGAACCTGGCGACGGGCGAATGGATCCCGTCGGGCGCCAGCGCGACGTGGACGAGGCCCTTGGCCCCGGAGCGTCTGGCCAGCTCGGTCAGCTCATCGATCTCGCGGCGGCTGGCGCTCGCCTGGCCCGGGACGCGGATCGCCTTCACCAGACCCCCGGCGCCGAGCGTCTCGTCGAACACGCGGAACCCGGAGGCCGGGGCGCCGTCGGCGTCCCGAAGCGCAGGCGCGAGGTCGATGAGCTCCATCCCGAACCGGAGGTCCGGCTTGTCCGTGCCGAAGCGCTCCATCGCCTCCTCGAACGTGAAGCGCGGGAACGGGACCTGCTGGATCGGCCGCTCGGGGACGACCGTCCGGCTGACCTCGACGACCATCGCCTCGACGAAGCCCGTGACCGTGTCCTCGTCGACGAAGCTCATCTCCAGGTCGAGCTGGGTGAACTCGGGCTGCCGGTCGCCGCGGAGGTCCTCGTCGCGCAGACAGCGGGCGATCTGGAAGTAGCGGTCGATGCCCGCGACCATCAGCAGCTGCTTGAGCTGCTGGGGGCTCTGGGGCAGCGCATAGACGGCTCCGGGCTGGAGCCGTGAGGGGACGATGAAGTCCCGGGCGCCCTCCGGCGTGCTCTTGATGAGCAGCGGCGTCTCGATCTCGACGAATCCGTGCTCGTGGTGGACCCGCCGGATCGCCTCGACGAGGCGCGACCGCAGGAGCAGCCGCTGGAGCATCGGCTGGCGCCGGATGTCCAGGTAGCGGTACTTCAGGCGGAGGCTCTCGTCGACCGGCGCTTCGGGCTCGTTGATGTAGAACGGCGGCGTCTGCGCCTCGGAGAGGATCTCCAGCCGGGTCGCGCGAAGCTCGATCTCGCCGGTCGCCAGCCGCGGGTTCTCGGTGCCCGGCAGGCGCCGCTCCACGGACCCAGCGGCGGTCACGACGTACTCGGCCCGGACCCGGCTGGCGGCCCCGTGGGCGTCCGGCGCCTCGGTCGCGTCGACCACGACCTGGGTGATCCCGTAGCGATCCCGGAGGTCCAGGAAGATCAGCTGGCCGTGGTCGCGGCGACGGTGGACCCAGCCCGCCAGACGGGCGGGCCGCCCGGCGTCCGACGCGCGGAGATCGCCGCAGGTGTCGCTGCGGTAGGGCGTGGCGAGGCTGGCCGGGGCGCGGCCGGCCGCGGTGGGATCGGTCATGGCCGGCGTATCGTAGTCGAAGGAGGCCCGGCGACGAGCGCCGGGCCCCGAGCGTTGCCGGAGGTCGCGGGGCTCTCCGAACGGCGCGTCCACACGACGCTGCCGGTCGCCAATCTCGAGCGAGCCAGGGCGTTCTACGAGGGCCTCGGCTTCCGCGCCATCGAGGTCTACCCGACGGCCGTGGTCTTCGGCGCGGGGGTGGGCTCGGTGTTCGCCATCAGCCTCGGCTCGGCACGGTCGACCGGGGCGCATACCCAGATGGCCTTCCGCGTCCCCGACATCGAGCCCGAGGTGGTGGAGCTCAAGGCGCGCGGCATCGTCCTCGAGGAGTACGACCTGCCCGGCCTGCGCACGGTGGGCGGCATCGCGGCCATGGGGTCGGGCCGGGCCGCCTGGTTCAAGGACGTCGACGGCAACCTCATCGCCGTCATCCAGCTCGCGTCGGGCTGACCAGGCACCGCGTCGGCGGTCAGCCGTGGTGGTGCGACTGCTCCGCGCGGCGCAGGTCCCGCGTCAGGTCCTCGAGCGACACGGTCCGCTGCGTCCCCGCCTGGAGATCCTTCAGCTGCACCTGGCCCTCGGCCAGCTCGTCGCCGACGATGACCGCGAAGTGCGCGCCGTCCCT
>JAPVSP010000558.1:0-3780 GCA_047519685.1 Chloroflexota bacterium | reverse complement strand
CGGGCGGCAGCCAGACGCCCTCGCGCATCAGCCGCTCGCCCGACCGCGCGATCACGGCGTCCGGTGCCCCGAGGTCGATCGGCCGGCCGTCGGCGCCCAGCGCAAGCACCTGGTCGGCGAGCGGCCAGGCCAGCTCGACGCGGTGCTCGACCAGGACGATCGTGGCGCGCCGCGCGGACCGGAGGGCCGCCAGGCGCTCGATGAACGCGAGCGCGCCGTCCGGGTCGAGGTTGGCCGTCGGCTCGTCGAGCACCAGGATGCCCGGCCGCGGCGCCAGCACCCCGGCGAGCGCCAGCCGCTGCTGCTGGCCGCCCGACAGGTGGACGGGGCGTCGGCGCCCGAGCCCGGACAGGCCCGTCGCGGCGAGCGCCTCGGGGACCCTGGCCCGCATGGCCGACCGCGGCCAGCCCCGGTTCTCGAGGCCGAAGGCCACGTCGTCCTCCGCACGCTCCATGACGAGCTGACCCTCCGGGTCCTGGAAGACCAGGCCGACCCTGGCCGAGAGGACCCCGGGGGGTGTCGTCCGCGTGTCGAGCCCACCGACCTCGAGCCGGCCGGACCACTCGCCGGCGAACTCGCGCGGGACGAGGCCGGCCAGCGCGAGCGCGAGCGTGCTCTTGCCGGAGCCGGACGGCCCGACGACGAGCAGACACTCGCCGGGCTCGAGCGAGAGCTCGATGTCGGCGATCGCCGGCCGGGGCCGGCCCGCGTAGCGGAAGCCGACCCCGGTCGCGCGGATGCAGGCCGGCTCGACCTCGATCAGGCGGGGAATCCCTCGAGGACGCCGGCCTGGCGCAGGGCCCGGACGAGGAGGACCGTGCCGACGGCGACGATGACGACGGCGGAGACCCCCATCATCGCTCCCCGGACGAGCTGGACCTGGAGGCTCGCGTCGGCGTAGTAGATCGCCCAGTCGTGGATCCAGGCGGCCGCGGCGCTCGCGATCGCCGCCAGGGCGAGGACCGGGAACGAGTAGGACCGGTAGAGGACGAACGCGAAGATCAGCTCCGCCGCCGCGCCCTGGACGAACCCCGAGAGGAGCACGTCGGCACCCCACGCGCTGCCCAGGATGGCGGAGACACCGGCCGCGACCATCTCCGCGAAGAGCGCGGCACCGGGCTTGCGGACGATGGCCGGGGCGAGCACGGCCGGGACGAGCCAGACGGCATACAGCAGATCCTTCGCCCATGGTGCGGCGGCGAAGACGCCGTCGAGCGGGGCCCAGATCGTGTTCCAGACCCAGAAGACGACGGCGAAGGCGACCGCGATCACCGCGGTGACGACGATGTCGCGGGTCCGCCAGCGGGTGGACGCAGCCCCGAAGGCCGCTTCCGGGTAGGTGGTCGTCATGCTCCGTTCCCTTCCTTCCAGACACGAAGAAACGCCGTCCCTCCGAGGAGGACGGCGTTCTGAGCGACGGGCCTGCTTCCTACGCCGGTACGAGCCGGTTCAGGTTCCGCGGGTCTGTGGTCGAGCCACACTCTCAGCGCGTCAGCGCTCCCCGGAGGCATCTTCGATTGTGGCGAGAGTCTACACCCTCGGCGAGACGCGCTCCCGAAGCCAGGCGATCACCTCCCCGACCACCTCGTCGCCGTTCGCCTCGTTGTGGATCTCGTGCCGGAGACCGGCGTACGTCCTGACGGTCACGTTCCCGAGGCGCTCGAAGCGCGGCATGACGCGGGCGGGCACGATCGGGTCGTCGGCGCCGCGGAGCACGAGCGAGGGCACCGGCAGGGCGGCCCGCCGTTCCAGCTCGGCCCGGAGTCGGGCCTGCTCGGCGAAGCCCATGGCACCGAAGCGAGCCGTCGAGCTGCGCAGGACCAGCGGGTCGGCCTCGTAGACGAACCCCGGGCGGGGATGGGAGGCCAGGTCGACCGCTCCCACGCCGTTCGGCATCCGCAGCGTCGGGACGACCCGGGCGAGCAGCGGGGCGAGCGCGTGCTTCCAGCCCGCCAGGTCGTCGTCGATGGCGGGTCCCGTCAGGACGAGGAGGTCGGCGGTGGGGCGGCCCGAGAGCACATGACCCAGCGCCACGATCGCGCCCAGCGAGTGGCCGTAGAGGACGACCGGGCGGGGCGGCTCGGCGACCCGGAGCACGGCCAGGAGCTCATCGGCGTCGTCGAGATACCGCTCCCACCGATCGAGATCGGCGCGCGGGCCCTCCGAACGGCCGAAGCCGCGCAGGTCGGCGGCCACGATCTCGAGTCCCGCCGCCGCGAGGACGTCGCCGATCGGTTCCCAGCGGCCAGCGTGCTCCCCGAGCCCATGGACGAGCTGGACGCGCGCCCAGGGCTCGCCGGCCGGGGACCAGCGGCGCAGGTGGAGGCGGAGCCCGTCGTGCGTCGTGAACGATCCGGTCGTGGAGGGCATGGCTGGCTGGAGGATAGTCGTCCGTGGCGGCGGGGGCCCAGCGCGCAGGGGTAGCATGCGCTGCCCATGGAGCGCGCCGCCGACCGCTGGCAGGAGATCGCCGACCGCGCGTTCGTCCGCCGCTACCGCCTCCTCGACCAGTCGATCGGGGTCATCCTCGGCCCGGAGGGCGTGCTCGTCGTCGACACCCGCAGCACGCACCGCCAGGCCGATGAGCTGCGCCGCGACATCGCCGTGCTGACCCCGCTGCCCGTGAGGGCGGTCGTCGACACCCATCACCACTACGACCACGCGTTCGGCAACCACGTCTTCCGACCGGCCCCGATCTGGGGCCACGTCCGATGCGCGAGTCGCCTCCTCGAGACCGCCGAGGCGGCTCGCGCGGAGGTCGCCGACCGGATCCCGGACTGGGCGCAGGAGCTGGCCGAGGTCGTCATCGACCCACCGGACCGGACGTTCGAGGAGCACGCGGTCGTGGACGTCATCGGCCGGCGGGTGGAGCTCCGCTACCTCGGTCGCGGCCACACCGACGATGACGTCGTCGCGCTCGTCCCCGACGCAGGCGCGCTGTTCGCCGGCGACCTCCTCGAGAACGGGGCGCCGCCCTGGTTCGGCGACGGCTTCCCGCTGGACTGGCCCGAGACGGTGAGCCGGCTCCTCGATCTGGTCCGCGGGCCGGTCGTGCCGGGCCATGGCGAGGTCGCCGACCGGCGCTTCGTCGAGGACCAGCTCGAGGCGCTGTCGCAGGTCGCCGAGCTTTCTCGCCGGGTCTATCGCGGGGAGCTGGGCCTCGAGCAGGCGGTCGCGGCAGGACCGTTCGGGCCGGATGCCACGCGCGAGCCGGTCGAGCGCGGCCTGGCCCAGCTGCGTGGCGAGCTGGACTGAGGCGCCCGGAGCGACCGCCCGCCGGACGGTCGTGCCCGCCCGGGTCGGGCGATCCGGATCAGGCGCCGATCCGGACGATCCATCGTCCGCGCGCCCGGCCCTCGACGATCGCATCGAGGGCCTCGCCCAGCCCGTCGAGGGTCACCTCGATCAGGTCGCTCCCGAGCTCCGCCGGGCGCAGGTCGACGGCGAGCCGGGACCACAGCCGGCGCCGCTCCTCGATCGGCAGCCACGCCGAGTCCATCCCGAGGAGCGCGACCCCGCGCAGGATGAACGGCAGGACCGTGCTCGTGAACGACGGGCCGCCGGCGTTGCCGACCGAGGCGACCGCGGCCCCCGGCCGGAGCGTCCGCAGGATGGAGGGCATCGTGGGCCCGCCGACCGCATCGATCGCGCCCGCCCAGCGCGCCGACTCGAGCGGCCGCGGACCCTCCGCAGTCACGTCCTCGCGCGACAGGATCCCGGCCGCGCCCAGCGACCGGAGCCGGTCGGCCTCGTCCTGCTTGCCGGTGGCGGCCCATACCT
>JAPVSP010000557.1:0-2122 GCA_047519685.1 Chloroflexota bacterium | reverse complement strand
CGACCCCGAGCTCCTGGCCGAGCTTCCGCATGCTGAGTGACTCGAGCCCACCCTGATCGGCGAGCTTGATCGCAGCGTCCAGCACCCGCTCCCGACTCAGGGGGACGCGGCGCGGGGCTCGGTTGGTGGCTTGCGTCGTCATGGGCCTCCTCTCCGCCCGATGGGACGTGAAGACGGGGGTTGACACCGCGAACTTTACACCGTACAGTCACGGAGTTGGCTTTACGCCGTATAGTAGCAGGAGATCCACCGATGCACGCGATCGTTCAAGACACGTACGGGTCAGCCGACGTCCTGGAGCTCCGGGACATCGATCCGCCCGAGATCGGCGACAGCGAGGTCCTGGTCCGCGTCCACGCGGCGTCGATCCATGTCGGTGACGTGATCGTCATCACGGGCTCGCCGTACCTCATGCGGCTGGCGACCGGACTGCGCAAGCCGAAGAACCGCGTTCCGGGGACGGACATCGCGGGCACGGTCGAGGCGGTCGGCAAGGCCGTGAAGGGGCTACGCGCCGGTGACGACGTGCTCGGCTGGTGCAGGGGTGCCTTCGCCGAGTACGCGTCAGCGAGCGAGGACCAGTTCGTGCTCAAGCCGGCCACCCTCAGCTTCGAGCAGGCCGCAGCCGTCGGGGTGTCTGCGACCACCGCCCTCCAGCTCCTGCGTGACGAAGGCAAGATCCAACCGGGGCAGAAGGTGCTCATCAACGGCGCGTCCGGAGGCGTCGGCACGTTCGCCGTGCAGATCGCCAAGGCGTTCGGTGCCGAGGTGACCGGCGTGACGAGCACGAAGAACGTGGAGCTGGTCCGCTCGCTCGGGGCCGACCACGTCATCGACTACACCAAGGAGGATTTCAGGAAGGGTGGACCGCGCTACGACCTCATCCTTGACAACGTGGGGGACCACTCGATGTCGGCGACGAGGCGAGCACTCGTCCCCAACGGGACGCTGCTCTCCAACGGCGGTGGACACGCCGGCGGCGCGCTCGGCCGCGTGATCCGGCTCACGATCGTGTCGATGTTCGTGCGCCAGCAGGGCAAACCGTCCGTCAAGTTCCAGAACCGAGCCGACCTGCAGGTCCTCAAGGAGCTCGTCGAAGCCGGGAAGGTCAGACCGGTGATCGACGGCACGTACCCGCTGCGCGAGACGCCCAGGGCGATCGGTCATGTCGCAGCAGGACACGCACGAGGGACGGTCGTCATTGCCGTCGACCCGGCGGCGGCCTGAGCGGTGGACGTATGAACGAGCTGAAGCCGATCGGCACCGCTCAGCGCTCACCGAGCCGGCGGATCCATCGGCGGGATGAACTTCAACCCCAACGGTCACCTGATCAAGAACGGAGCCGATCGATGCCCGACGTGCAGATCAAGCTGTCAGCCCTGTGGGTCGCCCTGATGCTCACCTACCTGCTGGGGGACGTCCTACGGTTCTGGAGCGGCGACGTCACCCCGGGCGAGTTCGGCGGCCTCAAGCCGGAGGTGGTCCCGGCGGCGTTGTTGGGAATCGCCGTCCTGATGCTGATCCCGATCGTCATGGTCGTCGTGTCCGTGACGTTGACCGGGCAGACGCTTCGCTGGATCAGCGTCGTCGCCGCGGTCGGTCTCTTCGCCTTCAACGTCATCGGCTTGCCGACGTACCACGGGCTGTACGACAAGTTCCTGATCGTCGTCGGGCTGGGGTGGAACGCGGTCACGGCCTGGTATGCCTGGACCTCGTATCCGTAGGCGGCCGTCGGGACCATCGAGCTCGAAGATCGAGCGCGCCTTCGGGCTGGGGCTTCCCTAACTCAGCGATCCCTGCACAGGTGACGCGCTTTCGATGGGAAGACCGTTCGCGGCCTTACGGCACGGTGATGACCACGTTGCCCCGCTTGTGCCCGCTGTCGACATACCGGTGCGCCTCGACGAGATCGTCCAGGGCATAGGTGCGGTCGATCACGGGCCTGATCTCACCCTTCGTGGCCAACTCGCCGAGCAGCACCAGGTCTTCGCGACGAAGCTTCGGTGCCCCGTCGTCGACCGAGACGCAGGCGCCGCCAGGAGCCAGCACTTGCCGGCACCGCCGAAGAGCCGCGGCGCTCTTCCTCTTGCCCACGGCGTCGAGGATCAGGTCGTAGCGCGTT
>JAPVSP010000556.1:0-10641 GCA_047519685.1 Chloroflexota bacterium | reverse complement strand
GCCTTCGGAGCCGCGGGGGTTGCAGGCGAAGACGGCCATGCCGGCGCCCGCGAGGACCTGCCACTCCCACATCGGTGCCCACCCGTAGAGCGTGTGTGGACCGCCATGGATCTCCACGACGAGGGGTGGCGGTGCGGCGGCTCCGTCGACCGGCGGGTAGAACCAGCCCTGGATGCCTCGCCCGTCCACGGTCGACCAGCGCTCTTCCGGAGTCGACAGCGCCAGGTCCGCGACGACCTCGGCGTTCAGCTCGGTGAGGCGGCGAGGGGAGCCTGACCGCCGGTCACCCCGGCCGCGGCGGCCGACGGGCGAGAGGTCGACCGCCCAGGCATCGGCCGGCTCGGTCGGCGAGGACCGGAGGTAGGCTAGGCGGGTCCCCCCGCCGGGGAGCGCGGCGGCGTCCCAGCCCGACAGGTAGTGTCGTCCCTCCGTCAGGCGCTCGAGCTGGCCGTCGTCCACCGCGATCCGCCACAGGTCGTAGCTGCCCCCGCTCGGCGCGCCGAACAGGATCGAGGCGCCACCGTCGATCGGGACGATCCGTGGCTCCTCGCTCGGCTGGATGTCGGAGTTCATCGAAGACCCGGGCATCAGGTCGTGCTGGCCGCTCAGGTCGCGGCCGCCGCTCGGGCCCGACTCCGAGCCGTCCGCGGCGAAAAGCCAGATGTCGTTGCGACTGCCGGCCCGGGCCGGGAACCGGTGGCCGAGGACCGCGATCGTCCGGTCGTCCAGCCAGGCCGGCCCGAAGAAGGCGCCCTCGCCGCCGGTAACCCGGGAGACGGC
Organism: Chloroflexota bacterium; assembly: GCA_047519685.1. Lineage (GTDB taxonomy): Bacteria > Chloroflexota > Limnocylindria > Limnocylindrales > CSP1-4 > JAPVSP01. The sequence continues at coordinate 9,861 of JAPVSP010000556.1, read as the reverse complement.
ACCGCTCTCGACGTCCACGACCCAGATGTGAGAGCGGACGCGGATGTCGGCGACCGGCGACCGGTCCGCCACGAACGCGATCCGCCGCCCGTCGGGCGACCAGGTCGGCGACTCCTCGGAGGCCGCGCCGTCGGTGAGTCGCCGCGTCGCTCCGCTGGCCGCGTCCACCAGCCAGAGGTGGGTGTCGCGATCGTCGATGAAGCCGCGGCCGTTGTATCGGTAGCGCAGGCGGTCGATGAAGCGGTAGTCCGAGCGGGGTGCCGTCCCCGGCTCGGGGGCCGGCAGGAGGCGTCGGCGCCGCGCGTCCTGGGCCCGCTCGGCGGCCCTCGACGAGGAGAGCGCGATGAGCCGCCGGCCATCGGGCGACCAGGCGAGGCCGTCCACCCCGCGCGGCAGATCGCCGAGGCGCCTTGCCTCGCCCCCGCCGAGCGGCAGCAGGTGGATCTGGACCCCGTCCTCGCGGGGACCGGTCGGCCCGCCGACGGGCGGGTCCTCGACCGCGAGACGCCGGTCCGACAGGAATGCGACGACGCGGCCGTCCGGGGAGGGGCACGGCGCGTGGTCGTTCTTCGCGCCGATCGTCAGCTGGCGCGCCGGCTCGCTCCCGTCCGCGGGCACCGCCCACAGGGCGTGCCGGTAACCGTCGTAGCCCTGCGCCGTCGTCCGGAGCGAGAAGATGAGCGTCGCGCCATCCGGCGTGAGGCGCGGCTCGAGGGGAACGCGCAGCCGGTACAGGTCGTCGGGTCGAGCCGGGCGGGGCATCGCTCACCTCGAGGGTGCCGCGGAGCCGCGCCTGGCAGTGGATCGGCGCCGCTCGGGAGGCCGCCGCCGAGTGTAGCGGCTACCATCGGCACACGATGCGTCCATCGGCACCCGAGGCCACCCGATGACCGACCAGCTCTCGCTCGAGCTCGAGCCGGAGCTCCCCCATCTCCCGGCCCGTCTGCGCCCGATGCTCGCCCGTCCGGCCGTGACCCCGTTCGACTCCCCGGACCACCTGTTCGAGCCGAGCTGGGGCGGCCGCCGCGCCCTGGCCTTCCTCGAGCCCGCCGTGGCCTCCGATCCGACCGGCGCGTTCACCACCGTGGACGGCTCGCCGTCCGTCCGGCTCGTCGATCCGGGCGGCCGCGACCTCGCCGCCCGGCTGCCCGAGCTGGGCGCCCTGGCGCTCAGGCTCGAGGCGCGGTCCGGCGTCCTCGACGGGGACCTCGTGGTCGTCGATGCGGCGGGGCGCGCCGACCCGGCGGCGCTCGAGGCGCGCCTGGATGGCCGCCCGGGTCCGCCCGTCGCGTACCTCGTCTTCGACCTCCTCTACCTCGACGGGCGCCCGCTGCTCGGTCAGCCACTCGTTCGACGGCGTGAGGCGCTCCGGCGCGTCCTGCAGCCGGGCCCGGAGGTCGTGGCGGTCCCGGCGATCGCCGGGGAGGGCCGCGCCCTCCATGCGGCCGTGACGGCCCAGCGACTCGCCGGGATCCTCGCCCGCCAGCGTTCGAGCCCCTACCTCCCGGGCGTCCGGAGCCGCCTCTGGCAATTCATCCCCGCCGGGCCCGGCGGCACGTCGTCGGACGAGGGGCCGGTCGTCGAGCCGACCGAGGGTCGTGAGGGCTCCAGCGGCGCAGCGCCCGTCCTGGCGCTCATCAGCCGGCTGCCGCTCGACGAGGGATAGGCCGTTCCGCTCTGGGCGCACCCGGCGCGAACCCGGGCGGGAACGCGAGCGGGTCGCGGCTGGCTAGCGCGGCGAGCGGGCCGCGGCGATGAACGCCCGCACGCCCGGTCGCTGCCCGTAGAGCAGGACGCCGGCGCTGTAGACCCGGACCGCGAGCCACAGTGCCGCGCCGATCGCCGCCACCAGCAGGCCGACCGCGAGAGCCAGCTCCCATGGCTCGACCCGCCCGACCATGACCCGGGCGAGCATGACGAACGGGCTCCAGAGCGGGACGTACGAGGCGACCGCGACGAGACCTCCGGTCCCGCCGCCGAGGGCCAGGATCGCGACGAGGTAGCCGACCATCGAGACGAGGCTGAGCGGCAACGCGACGACCTGGAGATCCTCCGGCCGGTTCGCGAGCGACCCGGCGGCGGCGTAGACGAGCGAGTAGAGCGCGAACCCGAGGAGGAAGCAGACCAGGAAGGCCAGGAGGAGCGGGATGGTCAGCCCGACGAGTGGCGCCTCGGCATCCCGGCTCGGACCGAGGATCAGCTCGGCCAGGCGGTCCTGCACGAGCAGGATCGCGAGGGCCGGCAGGATGATCGCGACGTACTGGGTCAGGCCGGCCACGCCGAGGCCGACGACCTTGCCGGTGAGCAGCTGGACCGGCGAAGCCGCGCTGATCATCAGCTCCATGACCCGGCTGCTCTTCTCGGCCGCGACCCCGGTCGCCACCCACATGCCGTAGATCACCAGCGTGATGAAGATGAGGACGACGAAGGCGATGCCGAGGAACGCCCGGCTCGCCGCCTCCTGGGGGTCGATCGGCCGCCCGCCCTCGGTCGGGGTCGTCTCGGAGGCGACGTCGAAGGCGGGCGGCCGGAAGACGTCGGTCGCGTCGTGCGGGAGGGTCGACTGCCAGTCGAGGATCGCCGCGGCGAGCGCCCCGAACCCGACGAGCTGGACCTGCTGCGAGCCGGCCGGGGCGCGAGTGTGGAACGTGAAGTGCAGGGCGCCGCCCTCATCGCGAGCGACGACGAGCGCGGCGTCGATCCGCCCGGCGGTCAGGTCCGCGAGGGCGGCGCCGGCCGTGGTGCCGGCCTCGATGCGGTAGCGCTTCTCCCACTTGCCCGGGTCGGTCCCGGTCGGGGGCAGGTTGAGGACGCCATCGATCGAGGCCATGGTGCGTGCGCGGAGGTCGGACTCGTCGGCGACGACCGCCAGCGTCGTCACCGTGCCCCGGTCGAGCAGCCGGATCGCGAGCGGCCCAAGCGCGACGAGGGCCGCGACGATCGCCAGCAGGATGGTCGAGCCAACGAACAGCCGGCTGCGCACTCGCTCCCGGTACTCCCGGCCGGCCACGATCGCGGCGTTCGGCAGCAGCGGGTCCCGCCGGCTCACGGGGCGACCCCGGGCCGCGAAGCGACCGCCTCGCCGGTACTGGCGCCATGGTCCGGACCGTCTGGACGATGGTCGTCGACCGCTGGAGCGGGGCCGAGGGTCGTCTCGTCGCCAGCCGGGTGCCCGACCCGCTCGATGAAGATCTGCTCCAGCGAGGGCTCCCCGACCTCGAACCGGCGGATCCGCAGTCCTCGCGCCAGGGCGGCGGCCAGGACGTCGTCGGGCTCGGTCGCGGGCTCGAGCGCGAGCTCGACCTCATCGCTCCCCGGCCGCACGACCCGGACCCCCGGCAGCCCGGCCAGCCAGGCCGTCTCGCCGGCGGTCTCGAAGCCGATCCGCAGCGAGCGCCGACCGCTCGACCGCTTCACCTCGCGAAGGAGCCCACCGACGACCAGCCGCCCGCGATCGATGATCGCGACGGACTCGCAGAGCGTCTCGACCGTCTCCATCTGGTGCGTCGAGAAGACGAGCGTCTTGCCTCGGTCGCGCAGCTCGAGGAAGGCCTCGCGGAGCAGCGAGGCGTTCACCGGGTCGAGACCGGTGAACGGCTCGTCCATCAGCATGACCTCGGGGTCATGGAGGATGGCCGCGATGAGCTGGACCTTCTGCTGGTTGCCCTTCGAGAGCTCCTCGGCCCGTCGCTCGGCCAGGTCGGGGATCCTGAACCGGGCGAGCCAGCCGCGCCCCTCGCGGACGGCGACGTCACGCGGGACGCCATAGAGGCGGCCGAAGTAGACGAGCTGGTCCAGGACCGTCATCCGGTGGTAGAGGCCCCGCTCCTCGGGCAGATAGCCCCAGGTCCGGCGCGGCAGCTCCTCGGTCCGACGGCCGCGCCAGGCGATCGTCCCGCCGTCCGGACGGACCAGCCCGAGCGCGATCCGCATGGTCGTCGTCTTGCCGGCGCCGTTCGCACCGAGGAACCCGAAGACCTCGCCATCGGCGACGCTGAACGACAGGCCGTCGAGCGCGACGACGGACCCGAAGCGCTTGCTGACCTGGTCGACGACGAGGCTCACCGGCCGGGGCGACTCCCCCTTTCGGTCCGAGCATAGTCGCCGCCCCGGGCCGCCGTCCCCATGACCAGCGGGCCCGCCGATCGTCCGACGGTCAGGCCCCGATCCCGGGCGCGCGCGGACCGTCAGGCCACCCAGTCGGTCCTCCGGACCGTCTTGACGACCTCGGCGAGGACCGCCGGGGCGAGGGCGACCAGCCCGACGAGGAACCAGTCGCCCGCGGAGAGCTCCGTCGCGTGGAACGCCATGGCGAGCGGCGGCACGTACGGGATCGCGACCTGGACGGCCACCGCGATCAGGGCGGCGAAGAGGAGGAAGCCGTTCGCTCGGAGCCGGTGGAGCGGCTGGTGGAGGCTGCGGTTCGCGTACGCGCGCACGACCTGCGCCCCGACGAGGGTCGTGTAGGCCAGCCAGCGCACGTGTTCGAAGGACCCCGGCCCGGTCATCAGGACCAGGGCGGCGACCGCCGAGAATCCTCCAGCCAGGACGACCCGGGCCAGGATCGACCGAGTGAGCAGCGGCACCCCGGGGCTGCGCGGCCGGCGCCGCATGAGGTCGGGCTCGGCGGGCTCCCGCTCGAACGCGACAGAGGTGGACGTGTCGATGAACAGCTCGAGCCAGAGGATCTGGAGGGGCAGGAGGGGCTGGCCGAAGCCGTAGACGGTGGCGATGAGGAGGAAGCCGAGCAGCGCCACGTGCGTCGAGATCAGGAAGATGAGGCCCTTCTGCACGTTGTCCACGATCCGCCGGCCCTCGGCCAGGCCGTACATGAGGGTCACGAACGAGTCGTCGCCGAGCACGAGATCCGACGACCCCTTGGCCACGGCCGTGCCGCTGCCCATCGCGACGGCCACGTCCGCCCGGTGGAGCGCCGGAGCGTCGTTCACCCCGTCGCCGGTGACGGCCACCAGGCGTCCCGAGGCCCGGGCGACCCGGACGAGGCGCTCCTTCTGGTCCGGCGTGGAGCGGGCGACGACGTGGAGGGTCGGCAGCTCGCGTGCCAGCTGCTCATCGTCCCAGGAGGCCAGCTCCTCCCCGGTCACGATCCGCTCGTTGCCGAGGCCGGCGGCGCGGGCGATCGCCGCCGCCGTCTCCGGGTGGTCGCCGGTCACGACGAGGGTCTGGATCCCGGCTCCGGTCGCACGCGCGAGGGCGGCATCGATCCCCGGGCGGAGCGGATCGGCGAACCCCACGAGCGCCCGCATCCGGGGCACTCCCCCGTCCTCCGTCGTGGCCAGCCCGACGAGCCGCTCGCCACCGGCGGCGGTCGAGTCGATGAGCCGCTGCCAGGCGCCGCGCGCGGCCGGATCCAGGCGCTCGTCCAGGGCCAGCACGGCCTCGGGCGCGCCGAGCACGTTCGTCTCGACGCGGCCGTCCCGACGCGAGCGGGTCAGCGTGTATGGGCGGCGGTCGTCGACCGGAGCGCTCTCGACCAGGTCGGCCGTCGAGAGTGACGCGTCGCCCCCGTCGGCCTCGATCGCCCGCGCGAGCGCCCGGGTGAACGACCCGGGCGGGATGCCGTCGTCGATGGCCCACGCGTCGTCCTCGGCCCGCAGCGCGGAGCGCAGGATCGCGAGGCGCTCCGCGCGGTCCTCGACGAGGCCGGCGGGGGTTCGCACGGACGAGGCCTCCAGCCGGTTCTCGGTCAGCGTGCCGGTCTTGTCGGTGAGGATCAGGTCGATCGCACCGAGCGTCTCCTCGGCGTTGAGGCGCCGGACGAGGACGCCGCGCCGGAGGAGCCGGTAGGCGCCGAGGCCGAGGATGACGGCCAGCAGGACGGGCGGCTCCTCGGGGATCGCGGCGATCGCGGACGAGATGCCGGCGAGCACGTTCTCGCCGACGGGGTTGTGGCGGACGAAGCCCAGGCCGGACGTGATCGCGATGAGCCCGATCGCCACGACCAGGAGGATGCGGACCAGGCGGTCGAGCTCGCGCTGGAGCGGCGATCGCCGCCGCTCCGCCGAGGACAGCCCGCCCGCGATGCGCCCGAACTCGGTCGCGAGCCCGATGGCGACCACGATCCCTTCCCCGCGCCCGCCGACGATGCTGGTGCCGGAGTACGCGACGCTGTGTCGGCTGCCGAGCGGTGCGCCGGGCGGGTCCGGCTCGACGGATCCCGGCTCCGGCACGGACTCGCCGGTCAGGATGCTCCGGTCGACGAGCAGCCGGTCGGTCCGGGTCAGGCGCAGATCGGCCGGGACGACGTCGCCCCCGCGGAGCAGGACGACATCGCCCGGGGCCAGGGTCTCGGCCTGGACCTCCAGGACCAGCCTGCGCCGGCGGACCCGGGCCATCGGCGCGGAGGCCTCGCGCAACGCCTCGAGCGCTCGCTCCGCGCGGAACTCCGTGGCCACGTCGGCGCCGACGATCGGGACGAGACCGACGAGCACGAGGAGGCCGTCGCGCACCTCGCCGAGCAGGACGGCGAGCACGCCGGCCGTGAGGAGCAGGATGACGAACGGCTCGGTCGCCGCGTCCCAGAGCATCCGGAGGGTGGACGGGGGCCTGGTGGCCTCGATCGCGTTCGGGCCGGCGGCGTGCGCCCGGCGGGCCGCCTCGCCCGGCTCCAGCCCCACGGCCGGATCGACTCGGAGCTCGGCGGCTACCTCGGCCGCGGGCCTGGCATGGGCGGCGGAGACCGCAGGAGCGGCGAGCTCGCCCGGCGGACGGGGCTTCCGGGAGGTTCGGGCGTGCACAGGGCCATGATGGCGCAGGGCGCCGGGCGCCTGCTCTCCGGCGACGGCCGGCGGCCGGCCTAGAATGGCGCGGTGAGCAGCCTCGTCCCCCACCGTCCCTTGCGGATCCACGCCGACCGCGAAGCCCAGACGCTTGCCATCGAGTGGGCCGACGGTCATCGCACGGCCTACGATTTCGAGGCGCTGCGCTGGCTCTGCCCGTGCGCCTACTGTCGTGGCGAGGCGGGGCAGCCGGGATGGCTCGACACGTCACCGACGCTGACACCGGAGCAGACGCGGATGGTCGACATCCAGCTCGTCGGCCAGTACGCGGTCGCGCCCCGATGGGCCGACGGCCACGGCACAGGGTTCTACGCCTTCGAGCTCCTGCGCGACCGCTGCCCGTGCCCCGGATGCACGGCGCGGCGTGCCGGTCGCGCTCCCTCGCCGGGGGTGACGCCCCACGACGTCCACGCACCGGAGGGCGGCCAGGAAGGGCGATGAGGCATCCCGGCGGGGCACCTCGCCCGGGGCGCCCGGCGGTGCGCGCGGGCACCGAGCGGCCGGTCTCCGGGGTGGTCGCATGCTACGATGCGGCGCCCGGACCGGTCGGCCGCGCGGTCCTCACTTACGCCACGCCGCGCGTGCCCGCCGGCCACCGTGACCGGCCGCGCAGGAGGACCTCGACCCCGTGACCGCCGTGAAGCCGCCGGAGACCGGACGTGCGACGTCCGGTGGCCGCGCCGCCCGCGGTCGACGGGCGCGGACCGGGACCCCCTACATCAACCGCGAGCTGTCGTGGCTCGAGTTCAACGCCCGCGTCCTCCATGAGGCGCGGGATGACCGGAACCCGCTGCTGGAACGGGCCAAGTTCCTGGCCATCTTCTCGAGCAATCTCGACGAGTTCTTCCAGGTCAGGATCGCCGGCCTCCGTCAGCAGGTCCAGGCGGGCTCGACGAAGGTGTCCCCGGACGGCCGGACCGCGGCCGAGCAGCTCCAGGCGGCCCGCGTCCGCTGCCTCGAGCTGCTTGCGGAGCACTCCTCGATCTGGGCCGAGCTGCGCGCCGCGCTCGCCGCCGAGGGGATCGCCGTCGCCGAGTATGGCGAGGTACCGGAGCACCACGAGCGCCTGCGAGAGCGCTTCCTCGAGGAGATCTTCCCGGTCCTCACGCCGCTCGCCGTGGACCCCGGCCATCCATTCCCCTACATCAGCACGCTGAGCCTGTCGATCGCGGTCGGCCTTCGGGACCCCGAGAGCGGGGAGCGCCGGTTCGCCCGGGTCAAGGTCCCGCCGATCCTGCCTCGGCTGATCGAGATCGAATCCGGCCGGTTCGTCCTCATCGACCAGGTCATCGAGGCGAATCTGGACCTCCTGTTCTCGGGCATGGAGATCCTCGAGACCCACCTGTTCCGGGTGACCCGCAACGCCGACCTGGCGCTCGAGGAGGACGAGGCCGACGACCTGCTCCTGGCCATCGAGGAGGAGCTGCGTCGGCGACGGTTCGGCGAGGCGGTCCGCCTGGAGGTCGAGCGGTCGATGCCGGCCACGACCCGCGCCATCCTCCTGAAGGGCATCGGGCTGACCGAGGAGGACTGCTACGCCGTCAGCGGGATGCTCGACCTCACGGCGCTCTGGCAGCTCGTGAGCCTGGACCGACCGGATCTCAAGCCCCCCGCGTGGACCCCGGTCATCCCCGGCCGGCTGGTGCCCCCGGACGAGGACGAGCCCGCCGACGTGTTCGCGGCGCTCCGCGTGGGGGACATCCTCCTGCACCACCCCTACGAGAGCTTCGTCGCGTCGACCGAGCGCTTCATCGCCCAGGCGGCGGAGGACCCCGAGGTCCTCACCATCAAGCAGACGCTCTACCGCACCTCCGGCGACTCGCCGATCGTCCGCTCGCTCATCAAGGCAGCCGAGCAGGGCAAGCAGGTCGTCGTCCTGGTCGAGATCAAGGCGCGCTTCGACGAGGAGGCGAATATCGTCTGGGCGCGCAAGCTCGAGCAGGCCGGCGCTCACGTGGTCTACGGGCTCGTCGGCCTCAAGACGCACTCGAAGGTCGCGCTGGTCGTCAGACGCGAGGGCTCGTTCCTCCGACGGTACGTCCACATCGGGACCGGCAACTACAACACCAAGACCGCGCGCCTCTACACGGACCTCGGGCTCCTGTCGTGCCGGCCCGAGCTCGGGGCGGACGTCACCGACCTGTTCAACGTCCTGACGGGGCTCTCGCGCCAGCGCGAGTTCCGGCGGCTCCTCGTCGCGCCGCACACGCTCCGCTCGCGCTTCCTCGACCTGGTCGACCGGGAGATCGGGCACGCCCAGGCCGGTCGACCGGCGCGGATCGTCGTCAAGGTCAATGCGATCGTCGACGTCGCGTGCATCGAGGCGCTCTACAACGCCAGCCAGGCCGGGGTCGAGGTCGAGGCGATCGTGCGCGGGATCTGCTCACTGTGGCCCGGACTGCCCGGGGTCTCCGAGCGGATCCACGTCCGCTCGATCGTCGGCGAATACCTCGAGCACTCCCGGATCTGGGGGTTCGCCAATGGCGGCCTCCAGGAGTGGTACATCGGCTCCGCCGACCTGATGGATCGCAACCTCGATCGGCGCGTCGAGGCCGTGGTGCCGGTCGAGGACGCCGTCGCGCGGACGCGGATCGAGGAGGTCGTCGACGTCCTGCTTGCCGACGACCGTCATTCCTGGCAGCTCGCCTCCGACGCGATCTGGCGTCGGACGGAGGTCCTCGAGTCCCGCGAGGGGACGTTCGGGGGGTTCGAGGTGCTCGAGGAGCGGGCCCTCGCGCTGGGCCAGATCTCGAGCGCGCCACACCGACCCGGCGCCGGAGCGGGCTCCATGGACCCCAGGGCGTGAGGGGGCGGCCGAGATGGGCGCGGTGAGGCCGCTCGAGATCGAGCTGAAGTACCGCGTCGAGGATCCGGAAGAGGTGGCCCGACTCCTTCGCTCCGACCGCCTCGGCGCGTTCCAGGCGTCCGGACCGGCGAGGACGACCCAGCTCGAGGATCGGTACGTCGACACGGTTGACGGGGCCCTGGCCAGGGCCGGCTTCGCCGCGCGCCTCCGTCATTCCCCGGCCGGCGACCTGATCACGCTGAAGTCGCTCGCCGG
>JAPVSP010000555.1:0-2504 GCA_047519685.1 Chloroflexota bacterium | reverse complement strand
TCGACCCAGGCCCCCGGAGGCTCGGGCGCCATCGGAGCGGCCAGCCCGTCGGCGAGCGACCCCCTGAACGCCACGCCGTTCGCGACCCCGGCGAATGCCTCCTCGCGGATCAACATCCTCCTGTCCGGCGTGGATTCCGCGCCGGGTCGCAACCACGCCCTGACCGACACGCTGATGATCGTGAGCATCGACCCGGTGACCAGGAAGGTCGCGATGGTCAGCGTCCCGCGCGACATCGCCCAGTTCCAGCTGTACGACGGCCGGACGTTCCAGGGCAAGATCAACTCGCTCATGACCTGGGCGACGCTCTATCCGTCGCAGTACCCGGACGGACCCCTGCCGACGGTCATCAAGGAGCTGAGCTACATCGTCGGGATCCCCATCCAGTACTTCGCGGCCGTCGACCTGAACGGGTTCCGGCGGCTGGTCGACGCGGTGGGTGGGGTGACGGTGAACGTGGAGCGGGCGATCAACGACCCGGTCTACGACTGGCTCGACGGGTCCCCGTACGGCTTCCACCTGGCCGCTGGCCCGCAGACGCTGAACGGGCGGCTGGCGCTCGCGTACGTCCGGTCCCGTTACGGGGCCGGCGACAACGACTTCACCCGCGCTCGGCGGCAGCAGCTGCTCCTGCTCGCGCTCCGCGACAAGCTGACCGACCCGGCGATGCTGCCGAAGATCCCGGAGCTCGTCCAGATCGCCGGCGACACCATCCGGACGAACTTCCCGTCCGAGCGGATCGGGGACATGCTCCAGCTCGCGTCGCAGGTCGACCGATCGAACGTCACCCAGGTCGTCCTCGACCCGCCGACCTACACGTACCATCCGCCGACCGACCAGACCGGCGGGACGTACATCCTGCGGTTGAACATGGACGCGGTCGCCCAGCTCTCCGTCCAGCTGTTCGGCCAGGACAGCCGCTACTGGGCGGCGGCGGCCGCGGCGAGCCCCGCCCCGTCACCCTCCGGGCCCTAGGCAGCCGGGGACGTGCCTAGCGGCCCTGGAGCATCGCGGGGATCGTGCGGAGCATGATCTTCAGGTCGAGCCACAGGGACCAGCCGTCGATGTAGTCCAGGTCCAGCTCGACCCAGCGGTCGAAGTCCTCCTCGCCCCGCGCGGAGACCTGCCAGAGCCCGGTGATCCCGGGCTTCATCGACAGGCGGCGACGGTGCCAGATGTCGTATCCGGCCACCTCGCGGGGCAGCGGCGGCCGCGGCCCGACCAGGCTCATCTCGCCCTTCAGGACGTTCCAGAACTGGGGGAACTCGTCGAGGCTGGCCCGGCGGAGCCACCGCCCGGTGCGCGACAGCCGCGGATCGTCCGACAGCTTGAAGGCGTGCCCGCTGATCTCGTTGTGGGACAGGAGCTCCTCCAGGCGCGCCTCCGCGTCCGGGACCATCGTCCGGAACTTGACGACTCGGAAGGGTCGCCCGTGCAGCCCCACCCGCTGCTGGCTGAACAGGACCGGGGGGCCGTCCACGGCGAGGATCCAGGCGGCGATCGCGGCGAGGACCGGGCTCAGCACGACGAGCGCGGTGGCCGCGAGCGTGACGTCGACGATCCGCTTGAAGACGAGGCTCATGATCCGGTCGGGTCCGTAGACGAGCGACAGCAGCGGCATCCCGTCGAAGGTATCGAGCTGGGCGCCCGGCATCGTCAGGCCGGCCGGAGGCTGCGGGATCCGGACGATCCGGCCCTCGTCCTCGCACAGCCTGGCGATGGGCTCCACGAGCTCGATCGCCGCGACCGGCAGGCAGAGGGCCACCTCGTCGACGATCCGCTCGTGAAGGATCGACTGGATGTCGTCGACGAGCCCGAGGATCGGCCGCCCAAGGGGCCGAGGGTCGTCCAGCGGATCGTTCGCCTGAGCCGCCGCTTCCACGGGAGCGGCGACGTGGCCGATGACCCGCAGCCCCAGCTCGGTGTGGCGCTCGAGCCGGTCCGCGAAGTCCCGGGCGGCGGGGCCGATCCCGACGACGAGCATGTACCGCGTGTTCATCCCCCGCTCCCGGATGGACGCCGAGAACCAGCGCAGGGCGGCCCGGGCGCCGACCGTCACGACCACCTGGGCGGCGAACAGGGCGAGCAGCAGCAGCCGGCTGACGTCGGGGAGCTTGAGCAGGAACAGCAGGGTGAAGGTGCCGACGGCGATGAGCAGGGCGGATCGCAGGATGTCCGTCAGCTCCCGGCGGAACGACCAGCGGACCCGGAGTCGGTAGAGGCCCTGGACCCAGACGACGCTGACCCAGCCGGCGGCGTAGCCGGCCGCCATCAGGACCGGCGGCAGGCCCGCGGCATCCCAGGACATCGTCCAGCCCGCTCCCGGGAAGCGCAGCCCGGTCACGACCGCCGAGACGATGACGAGCAGGGCCATCGCCCCGAGGGCGTCGGCCGCCATGAGCGCCAGGTGGAGCGCCGCGGTGTGCCGGCGGATCATGGGCTCGGATGCTCCGGCCGACGGTGGCCGGGCCGGCGGCCCGAGTGCCTCCTCCGGGTCTGGGGCC
>JAPVSP010000554.1:0-9001 GCA_047519685.1 Chloroflexota bacterium | reverse complement strand
GGAGGAGGCCCCGCCGCCTCCCCAGGATGGGAGCGAGGCTGCACCGGGCGGGGCCCGAGATCGGCTCCCCCGTCGACCACGAGAGCGGGCCGCGGCGAGTCCCGACGCTGGACCCCCAAAACGGCGCGCGACGTCACGCCGAGCGAGCGTGTTGGAGACCCGGCTGCCACGCCACAGCCCATGTGGTGTGCCGAAGGGACCGCGCGCGATGCGACCTCGCCCGGGCCGCGGCATGGAATAGCGGAGGACCCCGCCCTGGCGAAGGGCGGGGTCCTCCGGGCCAGCCTGCCGGTCGGGCAAGGCGGCCGCCCCGCGCCAGGCTGAGGGGGGATAGCCCGCGCATGGCTCGGACGATCATCGTCCGCCCGGTGCGCGGCGGCCATGGGTCGTTCGGGCCTCCCGATCCCACCCGACCGGGGGGTGCTCCAGCGCCTGGCCCGAGCCCGTCTGCCCGTCGGGCGGTGGGGTCTTCTCGCTCTCCGGCGGGCGGGCGCAGCCTCCCTGCGGGCGTCGCGTGGTCCGTACGGGCCTGGGAGACCCGCCGCCCAGGCTGGCGATGATCGCGTCAGGCAAGCTGGGTTTGGAGCGCGACACGCCGGAGCAATTCCTGCTGCATCGCCGGCTTGTACAGCTCGAACCGAGCACCGCCGGCCGACTTCGCGCGATACATCGCGAGATCGGCGCGGCGGAGGACGTCCTCCGGCCGGTCGTGGCTGGCCTGGGCCAGGGCGATCCCGATGCTCACCCGGATCGGACGCTCCACCCCGTCGGCCACGAAGGGCGTCCGGAACGCCCCGATGAGTCGCTCGGCCACGCGGATGGGCTCGGCCGCGGCGCCCACGTCCTCGAGCAGCACGGCGTACTCGTCGCCGCCCATGCGGGCGGCCGTATCGGCGGCCCGGACGCAGGCCCGCAACCGCTCAGCGATCGCGACAAGCACGCCATCACCGGCGGCATGGCCCAGCGTGTCGTTGACCGTCTTGAAGTCGTCGACGTCCAGATAGAGCAGCGCGATCCTGCCCTCGCGCCGTGACAGGGCGTGGGCGAGGCGGTCCGCCAAGAGGGCCCGGTTGGGCAGACCCGTCAGCGCATCGTGGAATGCCTGATGGCGGAGGAGGTCCTCGAGGGCGCGCCGCTCCTGGAGCGCGCGGGCGAGTTCGCGGACGAGATCATCGATCCGCGCGAGCACCAGGACGACCGTGAGCGCACCGCCCAGGGCGATCGCACTGCTGTCGATCCCGCCGCCCGCGGCGCCCTCGACCACCAGGACGGCCGGCGCGACGAGGCAGGCCAGCGCGAGGGCGACGAGCCGCGCGGGCGAGAGACGCGGATCGACGTCGGGGATCGCCTGCGGACTCGCGGCGATCGAGGGATGGAGGGCCGCCGAGCCCCAGAGCGCGTACCCGGCGAGGAACACCCCGTCGACGAAACTCGTGGTGCCGTGGTCGAGCGCGAGGAGGGCGAACAGCACGTCGCCAACGAGCGAGGCGACGAGACTGAGCGCGAAGAGGCGCAGCGCCGCGGTCAGGCCCCCGGGCAGCACCACGATCCGCGCGAGGACGCCGAGCAACATGATGTCGCCGATCGGGTAGGCGACCGAGACCGCGCGCTCAACCGGTCCGAGGGTCGGGTCGGTCACGAGCGGATCGACGAGCATGACCCAGACCACGAGGGCCGATCCGATCGCCAGGATGGCGGCGTCGCAGAGCACACGCCAGTCAGGCCGATCTTGGCGTTTCCCGACCAGCATGCTCAGTCCGAGCGCGATGAGCGGGTAGCCCGCCAGATAGAAGCCGTCCGCGAGGGAAGGGAAGGGCTGAAGGTGGAACCAACGCGAGAGGACATCCCAGGCGGCATCGCCGGCGAACCAGCAGAGCTGCCCGGCGGCCAGCAGCAACCACGGCAGGCGCGGACGCGGACGGTGGAGGCGGACGCCGACGAGGACCGCGAGCCCCGCCGCGAGGCTGAGCCCGTCATATAGGACGCTCTGGGGCAGGTCCCCGAGCGCGTAGTAGACGGCGATCGGAGCGAGGCCGAGGGCGAGGTAGACCTGCCAGGGCCGGATCAGGCCGAGGGCGCGGTTGGGAGGACCACTCACGGGCGACAGGGTCCGACTCACCCGCATCGCGCGCCACCGCCCAGTGGTCATGGGTCTGCGGGCCTCCCCGCGAGCGACCGTCCACGGCTCCCGGCCAACCGCCCGGTTCGATTCCTCATGAAAGGGGCGGCCCCGGGCGATCCAGCGGTCGGCGCTCGCAGGCTCGTGGGCTCGGCGCCCGATCGGGCCGCATGAAGGCTCCGATCCGGCGTCCGGATCACCGCTGGACCGGACCTGTCGGCCATGACCTTTGGGGAGTGGTCGCTCGGCCTTGACCCGGCGCAGCTTCTCCCCGGCGCGTCCCAACCCGACCGATCCACAGGGGGATGCTTCTGGTGCACGCCGAGCGGACGAGGCCGACTGCCGCGCTCCAGCGTGCCCGCCGCGTCCGCGCCCTGGCCAGCCGACTCCCTGAGGCCGTCCCCGCGATCGTGTTGTCGGCGACGGTGGTCGCCTGGCTGGCAGCCACCGCCTTGTTGAGCGTCGGCCATGACGAGGGGGGCCGGCGCACGATCGCCGACGTCGTGCCTCCACTGCTGGATGTCGGGGCCGCCGGTCTCGTCCTGCTGGCGTCCCGCCGCGCGGGCACTCGCCGGGCCACCGCGGCCTGGACGATGATCGGGCTGTCCATGGTCGTCTACGGCATCGGCGACGGCCTGTTCGCCTGGTTCGACATCGGTCTTGAGGCCGTTCCCTTCCCGTCCCTGGCCGACGTCGCGTATCTCGCCTACTACCCCATCGTCCTTGCGGCCCTGCTGAGCTTCCCGACCCGGCCCGCCGACCGTCGCGAGAAGCTGCGGATGGCGATCGACGCGGCGATCGTCGTGGTCGGTGGCGCGATGGTCGTCTGGCCGTCGGTCTTCCTCCCGGCGCTCCAGTCGACGGACACTGACCCGCTCAAGGTGGCCCTCGCGCTGGGCTACCCGGCCGGCGACCTCGTGCTCCTGTTCGGCATGGCGACGATCGCCCTGCGCCGGCCGGCCGGGGTGGATCCGCGGGCGCTGACGGCCCTGGTGGGCGGCCTCTTCATCATGCTCGCCGCCGACATCGGCTACGGGCAGCTCAGCCTCGAGGGTTCGGAGGCCTCGCAGCACCTGACCGACATCCTGTACATGGCCTCGACCGTCGCCATCGCGGCCGCTGGCTTCGTCCAGTACCGGTCGACATCCGGCGCCGCAGGTGACGCCTCCGCGACGTCGGTCCCTCGGCTCCTGGCCCTCCTGCCCTACGGGGCGCTCGCGGCCGGGTTCGGCATGCTCTTGGCGACCGCGGCCGGGACCGTGCATGACACGCTCATGGCCCTGCTCGTGGGGGCCGTCGTCCTGACCGCCCTGGTGCTGCTGCGCCAGGAGATCGTGCTGCGCGAGAACAGCCGGCTCCTCGCCGACCGGGCACGCCGAGCGTCGGAGGCTCGCTTCCGGTCGCTGGCGGGTCAGTCGTCCGACGCGATCACCCTGGTGACGCCCGCGGGGGTCGTGGCCGACGCCACGGACGCTGCGAAGCGGGTGCTGGGGCTGAACCCGGCCACCCTGATCGGGCGCCCGCTCGTTAGCCTCGCCCACGCCGACGATGCGCCGCGCCTGGCGGGGCTGATCTCCGATGTCGCCGCCCGGCGCCCGGCCGGGCGGCCGCTTGAATGGCGATTGTGGGACGGCAGCGGCGCGTGGCGCCAGGTCGAGACGGTCGCCGCGAACCTGGTCGACGACCCGTCGGTCGGTCATCTCGTGCTGACGACGCGAGACGTCCGCGAGCGCAAGGCGCTCGAGCAACGGGTCGAGCAGGTGGCGTTGCACGACGTCCTCACCGGCCTGGCGAACCGGGCCCTCTTCCTCGATCGTGTCGACCGTGCTCTCTCGGCGGGTCGGGAGGGGCGTCGCGGCGCGATCGTCGTGACCCTCAACATCGATGGCTTCAAGCGTCTGAACGATAGCCTCGGCCATCCGATCGGCGACCGGATCCTCCAGGAGGTGGCGCGGCGGCTTAGCGAGACCCTCCGGTCGGCCGATACATGCGCGCGGCTCGGCGGCGACGAGTTCGGGGTGCTGCTCGACGCGAGCGCGACGGCGGACGATGGGCGAGCGGCGGCCGAGCGGATCCTCGGCGCGCTCCGCGAACCGTTCGCTCTGCCGCAGACCACGGTGCACCTGACGGCCCGCGCCGGTGTCGCGGCCTCCGGGACGACGGCCGACGGACCGAGCGGCCTGCTTCGGAGCGCGAGCGTCGCGATGGCCCACGGTCGGGACCCCGGACGCGACGGCGTGGCGCTGTTCGAGCCCGAGATGCAGGAGGCGCTGGAGGGTCGTTTCGAGCTCGAGGCCGACCTGCGGCGGGCGCTCGAGCGCGACGAGCTCATCCTGCAATACCAGCCGATCATGGACCTCGCGACCGGCGAGCTCGCCTCGGCCGAGGCCCTCGTGCGCTGGGACCACCCGACCCGCGGACGGCTGGCGCCGAACGTCTTCATCCCGCTCGCCGAGGAGACCGACCTGATCGACGAGATCGGATCGTGGGTGCTCCGGACCGCCTGCGTCGAGGTCGCCCGCTGGGCGCGGGTGTCGCGCGCCCGGGTGCCGCGGGTGTCGGTCAACCTCTCGCCCCACCAGGTCGCCGATCCGCAGCTGCCCTGGCTGATCCAGGCGACCCTCGGCCAGGCGGGGGCGGTCCCGGGCTGGCTGACCCTCGAGGTCACCGAGGGGCTTCTGCTCGAGCACACCGGAGAGGTCCTCGAGCGGCTGCACGCCATCCGCTCGCTCGGGATCTCCATCTCCCTCGACGACTTCGGGACCGGCTACTCGTCGCTGGCCTACCTCCAGCGCTTCCCACTCACGTCGATCAAGATCGACCGCTCGTTCGTCAGCCCACTCGAGGATCCGGGGCGGGAGCCAGGGATCGTCCGGGCGATCGTCGAGATCGGGCGCGCACTCGGGATGACGACGGTGGCCGAAGGGATCGAGACGGTGGCCCAGCTCGAGCGGCTCCGGGCCTTGGGCTGCGACCTCGGCCAGGGCTACCTCCTGGCGAAGCCGCTCGACCGCGACGTGATGGCGGAGCTCGTGGCCAATCCTGTCCGCCCCGAATGGGCCCGGGACTCTGGGTCCGTCGCCCGAGCCGGCCGTCGCGGGTTGGTACAGGCGACCCGCTGAGATCGTCCGCCCGGCGACTCTGGGGCGTCTCTCCACCGCCCCGACCCAGGGTGCGGTCGCGCGCCCCATCCGACGCGCTAGGCAGCCCGGGCAAGGCCCACGATCAGTGGGTCGTGGCGACCGTCCCGAGCGTGGACGCCTGGCCCGCCGTCGGTTCGGTGGCACCTTCGAGTCTGGAACCCATGGCAGTCGACCGGCGAACTCGCGATCGTTAGATCGGCGCCATCGCTGGCAAGCACCTGCCTGCGAGCCTACGCCCGAGGATGACGGGGGACCCCGCAGCACCGAATACCGACCGGCTCGCCCCTCGCGGCTCGCATTCCCATTGACGCCGTTCGGTCCTGTCGCGACCCTACGGTCATGCTCGACGTGCGGTTCGCCCGCAGCGGGGACGTGTCGGTCGCCTACCACGTCGTCGGCGACGGCCCGGTCGACCTCGTGTACGTCCTCGGCGCGTTCAACCACCTGGAGATCGAATGGGACCTGCCTGCGTTCCGGAGCTTCTGCGAGCGGCTCGGGGAGTTCACCCGGCTGATCGTGCTCGACAAGCGCGGCATGGGCATGTCGGAGCGGGTCCCGGGAGCGACTCCCCTGGAGGTGCGGATGGACGACATCCGCGCGGTGATGGACGCGGTCGGCAGCGAGCGGGCAGCGATCCTGGGCGAGTCGGAAGGCGGCCCGCTCGCCATCCTGTTCGCGGCGGCCCATCCTGAGCGGACCGGGGCGCTGATCCTGCAGGGCGCTGAGGTCCGCGAGCGGACCGACGAGGACTGGCCCTGGGGCGAGTCGACGCCCGAGGAGTTCGAGGCCTCCATGGCCGGCCTGCGCGAGCGGTGGGGCCAGGGCCGTGGGTTCCGTTTCCTCGCCCCGAGCGTGGGCGACGTCGAGTGGGGACGCGCGTGGTTCGGGCGCCTCCAGCGGAACTCGGGCACCCCCGGCGAGGGCGAGGCGTTCATGCGGATGGCCTTCGAGATCGATGTCCGGGACGTGGCCCCCTCGATCCACGTGCCGACGCTCATCCTTCACGCGGCGGGCGACCAGGTGTGCCACGTGGAGAACGCCCGCTGGCTGGCTCGGACGATTGCTGGAGCTCGCCATGTGGAGCTGCCGGGCGCCGATCACGTCCCCTGGTTCGAGCCCGAGACCGTCCTGGCGGAGATCCGCGAATTCCTGACCGGCCAGCGCGAGGCGGCGGAGCCCGAGCGGGTCCTCGCCACAGTCGTCTTCGCGGACGTGGTCGGATCGACGGAGAGTGCGGCGCGGCTGGGCGACCGGCGCTGGCGTGACGTCCTCGCATCGTTTCGGACCGCCGTCGGCCGCGAGGTCGACCGGCATCGCGGACGGGTGGTCGACTGGGCGGGGGATGGTGTGCTCGCGATGTTCGACGGTCCGGCGCGGGCGATCCGCAGTGCCCGGGCGATCGCCGACGCGGGAAGACCACTCGACCTATCGGTCCGCACTGGCATCCACACGGGTGAGGTTGAGCTCACCGATGGGGGCATCGCGGGCATCGGCGTGCACATCGGCGCGCGGGTTGCGGGGCTCGCCGCCCCCGGCGAGATCCTGGTATCCGGCACGGTCCACGACCTGGTCGCGGGCGGCGGGCTCGCGTTCAGCGACCGGGGCATGCACCTCCTCAAGGGCGTGCCCGGGAAATGGCGGGTCTGGTCGGTCCTGGCATCGTGAGGGTCGGCGCGCGCCACTTGGTCGGGCGAGACCGCAGGCGGTCCCCCTCGTCGAGGCGATGCGCGCGCTCGGGGTGTAGCTCGCCCAGGCCAACACGATCTGCTCATCGTGTGTGGTGTCGGGCCGGTCGGGATCCGCCCGCTGGTCTGGTCGGTGGAATCGCCCGTCCCGCCCAATCGCAGGACGGGCTCTCACCCATCGAAGCTCGGGAACAGGCTTGACCCCGGACTACTCACCCAGTCCCAAGGAGATTACGTCGGCGAGGGAGTTCCCTGGCCGGGTTGGAGGGTCGGAGTCGGAGTGACGGCAGATGAGGACGGCGCAGACGGCGGCTTCGTTGCCGCGACCGCGACCGAGAGAATGGCCAGGACGACGACCAAGATGACCGCGCGGCGAGCCCACCTCTGAGCGTCGGCTAGGTACGCCACCTTCCGTAGCGTCAGCTTGTTCTGCTGCGCTGCCGCCACGATCTCCAGCGCATACGTCACGGCCAGCGATCGCTTGTCGGTCGCGTCAGTCGGGTCGACGCGAGGGACCTCCCACGTTGTCACTTCTTGGGCTCGGATCGCGAGGAATGCCACCGCCAGGCAGGCATAGAGCTAGGCTGAACAGCCCCCGAGATGTAGCGACACATCTCGATCATCGTGGCCTCATCTTCCGCGCTCCGATCAAGGCCTCGCGCGGCGTCTGACCGCGTGTCAGCCGGCCCGTGTGGGCCCGCTCCTCGTTGTAGAAGCGCAGGTAGGCCGCGAGGTCGCGGACGAGACCCCCGATCTTGGGCACGAGGCTGCGGGCGAAGGCGGGGCGCCAGCACTCCTCGAGGATCGTGCGCTGGACCCGCTCGACTGCGCCGTTCGTCGCCGGGCGCCCCGGGCGGATGAACGTCTGGCGAGCCCCGAGGTCGGCGACCGTCCGCCCGAACTCGGCGCTCCGGAACTCGCTGCCGTTGTCGGAGAGAACGCGCTCCAGGCGCCAGCCATGGGCGGCGAGGTCGGCCGCCACCCGCCGGGCAAGCGCGGAGGTCTTCCGCGCCGAGGGGTTGAGCGGGGTCACCGCGAGCTCGGCCCAGACATAGCTCGTGGCGAGGTCGATCGCGGTGTACTGCCAGACCCGGCCCGTGGTGCCTGACAGGCGGCCCACGTGGAAGCAGTCGAAGCCGACGAGCTCGCCCGGCCTCGTGACCTCGAGATGGCGCTCGGGTTCGGGTGGCCGGCCCTCGGGCCCAGGTGGCGCCGCGTACCCGGCCACGAGGCTGAGGCGGCTGATCCGCCGCGACAGGCCGTGCCGGCGGAGGACCCGCCAGACCCCGTTGGGGCTGACCCGGATCCCGCCCCAGCGCTCCTGGGCGAGCGTGGCCGCGATCCGCCGCGGCCCGAGGCCAGGCTGGCCCAGGCTGAAGGCGAGAATCCGGGCCTCGACGAGCTGGCTCGTCTGGTTGGGCATCCGGGGCGGCCGGCGCTCGCGCGGGCGGAGCATCTCGAGCCCACTGCGCAGGACCGGTCCCCGCCAGCGGTAGTAGGTGGACGGGTGGACCCCGAAGATCCGGCACGCCTGGCAGACGTTGCCGAGCTCGGCTGCCAGGCTGAACAGCCGCAGCCGGAACCGGAAGAGGACGTCATCATCGACCACGGCGCCGCGCCTCCTGCTCATCGCTTGGAACACGACAAGCATGGAGATGCGGCGCCACCTGTCAGCCGGTCATCGGGCTCCCAGGTGTCGGGAGATCCTGGAGACCGTTCAAGCTAGGCGGCGAGGAGCCCCAAGAGGGTCGCCTCAAGGACATCGGCCGCTCTCGCTGGGTCCAGGCGACCGTCGCTGACCTCCTGGCCGGCGGCATGGATGAGGGCGTAGAAGGCGGCGACGAGCCAGGCGCGCGGCAGATCCGCGCGGAACGACCCCTCGGCTTGCCCGCGAGCGATCAGATCGTCGACGCGGTCAAGAAACGGAGCGCTGTGCTGCCGAACGAATGCCGGCGACTGTCCGTACGCCGCGACGTGGAGACCCCAGAACCAATCGAGCGTCGACCACGCCGCGCGAATCATCCGCCCGAGCGCCTCGCGAGCCGGCCCCTCGT
>JAPVSP010000553.1:0-1897 GCA_047519685.1 Chloroflexota bacterium | reverse complement strand
GGTCGCGATACCAGGCGATCTGAGCGGCGACCTCGCGCCGCTCCGGATCGGACAGGAGGAGGAAGTCAAGCTCGTATCCCAGGACGCCGAAGAACGCCACCGCAGCCCGGGTGGCGAGCGGCGTCGTTCGTCCGACCTGGTGGTTGGGGACGTTCGAGACGTGGGCGCCCATGGCGCTGAGCGGGTAGGCGAGCGAGCTGCCCCACTGGATGCGGAGCCGTTCCACGGCATCGGTGTCGTCGCTCGTCCAGGCCTGTGGGGCATACGCCAGGAGACCCGGATCGAACCGACCCCCGCCGCCGGCGCACGACTCGAAGAGGACGTCCGGGAAGGCCCTCGTCAGTCGGTCGTAGAGGGCGTAGACCCCCAGGATGTAGCGGTGGAAGAACTCACCCTGGCGATCCGCCGGGAGCGTCGCGCTGTACGGCTCGGTGATCGTCCGGTTCATGTCCCACTTGATGTAGGAGATGGGGGCGCGGCGCAGGAGGTCCGAGATGACGCCGAAGAGGTGGTCGACCACCTCCGGGCGAGCCATGTCGAGGACGTACTGGTTGCGGCTCTCCGTCCGCGGCCGCGCTGGGATGCCCACCGCCCATTCCGGGTGGCGGGCGAACAGTCGGCTCCGTCGGCTGACCATCTCGGGCTCGATCCACAACC
This sequence comes from Chloroflexota bacterium, assembly GCA_047519685.1. GTDB lineage: Bacteria > Chloroflexota > Limnocylindria > Limnocylindrales > CSP1-4 > JAPVSP01. The sequence continues at coordinate 1,240 of JAPVSP010000553.1, read as the reverse complement.
CGAACCGCAGGCCGAGGTACTCGATGGCGCGGGCCAGGCCCTCGATGCCGCCGGGGAGCTTCGCCCGGTCGGCCGACCAGTCGCCGAGCGAGCTCGTGTCGTCATTGCGATCGCCGAACCAGCCGTCATCGAGGACGAACAGCTCGATCCCCACGTCCTTGGCGGCGACGGCGAACGCCAGCAGCCGCTCCTCGTCGAAATGGAAGTAGGTCGCCTCCCAGCTGTTGAGCAGGATCGGCCGTCGCTCGTCGCGCCACCGCCCGCGCGCCAGTCGCTCTCGGAGGAGTCCGTGCAGAGCGTCGCTGATGCCCTCCAGGCCGTGGTCGGAGTGGACCAGGATGCCCTCGGGCGTGCTGAACTCGGCGCCCGGCTCCAGCGCCCAGCCGAAGCCCTGGGGGTGGATCCCGACGCGCAGGCGAGTCGTCGCGAATTCGTCGACCTCCACCTCGGCCAGGAAGTTGCCCGAGTAGACGAGGCTGAAGCCGTAGGCTTCTCCCCGGTCCTCGGTCGTCGACGGGCGGGCGAGGGCGACGAACGGGTTGTGCTGGTGGCTCGAGGCGCCGCGCAGGCTGCCGACGGACTGGAGCCCGGCCTCCAGGCGACGGGTCCGGAGGTGGCGCTCGCGCGCCCAGGAGCCGCTCAGCTGGAGCAGGTCCCACTCGCTGTCGGGCAGGTCCTGGCTCAGGCTCATCGCGCAGCGGATCGTCAGGGGGGATCGACCCGCGTTCCGGATCCGGGCGCTCCGGGCGATCGCCGGCCGGCCGGCGAAGATCGTGTAGAGGAGGCGGACCTCCAGGTCGGCCGGCGCGTCGGTCAGGAGGATCTCGAGCGTGTCGGCCTCCTCGTCACGCTCCACGTAGGTCGCCGGAAGCCCGGGGAGCTCGGGCTTGCCCGGGACGATGCGGTGGCTGGCGTAGCGCAGGTCCAGGGCGGTCGAGCCGTCGGGTTGCTCGACGACGATCGCGGGGATCCGGTAGTCGCCGGTGCCGGTCGAGGGGTACTCGAGCGGGACGGGCTGGCCGAGTCGGTTGTCGAAGCCGAGGAACTCGCGGCCGGCGAGATGCGCGTAGGACCGGTCGGCGGCGAGCGGGCCCCCGAAGTGGAGCTGGCCGAGGGTGCCGTTGTCGAGGACGCGGATGACGTAGCTCGACTGCCCGTTGTGCAGGTGGAAGGTCCGGGCGTCCGGGTCCCAGGTGATCGGCATCGTCCTCTCCGAGCATGGACCGGTCGGCGCCGGCGC
>JAPVSP010000552.1:0-1759 GCA_047519685.1 Chloroflexota bacterium | reverse complement strand
GGGCCGCGGGCGGGGATTCAGCCCCGCTGAAGCGGATTGCGGGTTCAGGGCACCGCTGGCTCCCCGCCTAGCACGGTCACCGGGCCGAGTATACGCCGGGGTCTGACAGCTCCGAGGGCGGATCAAGCCCCCTCGACGAGCTCGAAGGCCTCGCCCTTCCGGCGAACCCGCCCGACCTGCCCCACGTGGTAGGCCTGCACTACGCTCCCCTCCCGGGTGGCCCGGGCCAGGAACTCCCGGCGGGTCCGGATCGCGAGCTGGGGGTCAACCTCGGGCGCTGCCGTCCAATCCGGATGCTCGAAGGCCCATTCGGTGAGAAGCACGTCGCCGGCGATCAGCGCCCTCGCTCCTTCCGACACGAGAGCCACGGAGAGATGCCCTGGCGTGTGCCCGGGAGTGGGGAACACTTGGACTCCGGCGACGACCTCCGTTGCTCCTTCGACCAGTTCGAGCAGCCCGGCGCTGCGGAGAGCGGGGAGGCGCCGGCGGACTTCGCCGACCATCTTCGCGGACGGACCGCCTGGCTCGCGTTCGACCCAGAAGTCCCACTCGGCTCGAGACAGGAGGTGCTGGGCCCGAGCGAACACCGGCGCGCGCCCACCGTCGGTCAGGCCGCCCACGTGATCGGGATGCGCGTGGGTGATGACCACGATGTCGATCTCCTCGCGGGCCACACCAACTACCGCGAGAGAATCGAGCGTCCGTCCGCAGGGGTCGCCCCACTCCTTCGCCAGCTCGGGTCCGGTCCCCGCATCGACGAGGATCGTCGCCTGGGAGGTCCGGATGAGGACCGGTCCGTACGGGATCGGCAACAATCCCCGTTCGTCGACCCGTCCGCGCAGCAACTCGGTCCGTTCGTCAGCAGAGAGCTCGGCGAACACGAACTCGGGCTCGTAGAACGCCACCCCGTCGGAGACCACAACACATCGGGTCGGGCCGGCTGCGAACGAGATTCCCACACGCTGCCCCCTCCCGGCGGTGGCCCGCCGCACGTTACTGGCTCGGCACCCGGAGGGTCAAGGAGGGAGGTCGCCCGGGTAACCTCGATCAGCCCGAGCCGGGCACCGAGCGGTCCAGCGGCCGTCCGTGGTGGTCGGGGACAGCCTCCCGGTCCTGGGCCTCCGATCACGATGACGAGCGGCACTTCCAGCTCGGCCGACCGCACTGTTTCGTAGGCTTGTGGCCATGTTGGCGGTGGGCGCGATCCTCGTGGACTTCGACGGGACGGCCTGCACGAAGGACGTCTCCGAGGTCCTGCTCGAGGAGTTCGGCGAGCCCGGGTGGCCGCTCTTCGACGAGCTGGTCGACCGGGGCGAGATGGGGCTGCGGGAGGCCGCCCGCAACCAGTCGGCCATGCTGAGCGGCACCCGCGAGCAGATGCTGGCCTTCGCGGTGGACCGCTGCCCGCTCGATCCCACCTTCCCGGGGTTCGTGGCGTGGGCCGAGGCGCACCACCTGCCCCTCACGATGGTGTCCGACGGGTTCGCCTTCTACATCGGGCCCATCCTCGAGGCCGCCGGGCTCGGGCACCTCGAGGTCGTCACCAACGAGCTCGTGCTCGACGGCGCGGGCCCGCGGCTCCGGCACCCGAACGGCCACCCCGAGTGCGTGGGATGCGGGACCTGCAAGATGCTGGCCGCCGTCCGGGCCCGTGAGCGGCATGGGCCGGTTGCGTTCGTCGGCGAGGGGCAGTCCGACCGCTACGGCGCGCTGTACTCCGACGTCGTCTTCGCCAAGGACGACTTGGTACCGATCTGCC
>JAPVSP010000551.1:0-1796 GCA_047519685.1 Chloroflexota bacterium | reverse complement strand
GACCAGATCGATCATCTGCCGGAAGCCGGCCAGGGCGATCGCCGCGTAGTAGTGGATCGGGATGCCGAGGAGGAAGCCGACCTCCTTGGTGAGCGTGCTGACCGGCCCGTCCGGGTATCGGGACGGTTGGTTGTACGCGGCGGTCATCAGCGAGTTGATCTTGCCGTGGAACACCCCGCCCGAGTACATCGGAAACTCGGATGTGTCCCGTGGGATGCTGATCATCACCCCGGTGTTCGTCGCCGGGTCGACGCTCACGACGAGGAGCGTGTCGTTGAGTGCCTCGCTGCGGGTGCGATAGGCGTCGATACCGGTCACCAGCACGTTGATCCTCGAGCTCGGCGTCGCCGGCGTCGCGACCGGCGTGACCTCCACGTAGTTCCCGGCGGCGCTGTCGTCGGATGGGCTGGCCGACGGGGCGAGGCTCCCGCCGGCGGCGGCCGTCCCGCTGCCCGACGGGGCGGGCTCGAAGATCTGCGAGCTGGCGTCGTAGAAGGCCCACGCGTAGTAGCCGATGAGCGCCTGGCTGCCCACGACGAGCACGGCCAGGAGCCCGATGACGGCCCGGGCCCGCGGCTGCCGCCGATCGGCCGTCGTCCCGCTCACGAGCCAGGCGTGCCCGAGCGCGGCGAGGCGCCAGGCGGCGAAGACGGCCGCCAGGACGATGAGGGCGAAGGCGAACGACGGGACGAACAGGTCGGCCGCGAGGTACTCGATGCCGTCCCTGGCCAGGTAGGCCAGGTAGGCGACGACGAGCAGCGGCGGGATCGCGAAGAGGGCGGCCACCCGCCAGCTGCGGAGGTACGCGTGCCCGAGGCCGGGCCACAGGGCCGACAGGAGCGCCACCACGAGGGGTGAACGCTGCGGGACCGGCTGGCGATCGGGGCTGCTGGTCACGGCGACGGACTCTAGCACGGACAGGTGGTTCGCCTGCCAAGACGGACGGATCGGGTGGGATGTTCCCGGGCCCGGGCAGGGCTCCGGCGGCCGTGCCCGCCCGCCGAGGTTGCGACCTCCTGCACTTCCCGTTGGCCGGCCGCCGTATCACCATGATCGTGGAGGTGGTGGTCGATGCTCCCATCGATGCACCCGCACCCACGGGTCGTGCGCTCGCGCGAGCTGCTCGGCATCGCGATCGCGGCGGTCCCGCTGATGCTTCTTGCCGGCTACACGATCGCCGAGCTCCTCGCCGGCCGACCGACCGGCTTCGGGCAGCTGGTCCCGTTCACGCCACTCGCCCTGCTCCTGCTCCTCGTGCCGTGGCGTCCATCGCTCGTCGGGGCGGCGATCGCCCTCTGCGCGGTGGTCGTGGCCGGGCTGGTGTTCTTCCTGGGGGTCGGACCGCTCGAGCTCCGGCTGCTCACGGTCGCGCTGTTCGTGCTGCCGGCGTTCGTCGGCGGCGACGTCCTGGTCACCGCCGAACGCCCGCTCGGCCGCTGAGTTCTGCGGCTGAGTTCCGCCGCTGAGCCCCGCGGGTCGGGGGCCCGGCCGCCGGCCCGGTCGCTCGGCCGCCGGCCCGGTCGCTGGGCTGACCCGCGAGTCGGAACGCCGGCGCGCGGAGGAGTTGGCGGGACTTCGGCCGGCTGAGCCACGGTCCGTCGTCGGGCGGACACATGGGGGTCCCCGACACGGGACTTCTCTCATACGACCACCATGGGCGCCGTACGACGCGCCCCTCTGCCTGGCCCACGATGGCCCGCCTCATACGACCACCACGGAGGTGTATGAGGACGGTCCGAGACGTCCCGGTGCGGATCCGCCGAGGCGATGTCGCGTAAGGCTCGTCGGATGGTCGT
>JAPVSP010000550.1:0-1523 GCA_047519685.1 Chloroflexota bacterium | reverse complement strand
CGCCACTGGTGGCCCTGGCGCTCCCAGTCGGCGAGCCGGTACGACTCGAGCCGCTGGACGGGCTGCGGGGTGACGGCCGTGTAGAGCCGGTGGAGGGCCAGCGCGTCGACCGGCAGTGCCTCCCGGATCCCGCACGCTCGGGCGCGCTCCTCGGACCACGGCTCGGGCAGTGGCGCGGTGGCCGGCCGGATCATGACCCGCTCGTCCCCGTACCGGGCGAAGCCCGACTGCATGAACAGCTCCACGTTGCCGTCCTCGTCGGCGCACGCGACATGGAAGCGAACGGCGCCCCGCTTGGCACCGTCGCGGAGCAGGTGCTGGACGAGCCGGTAGCGGATGTCGCCGGCCTCGCCGACCCCGATGGCGTCGAGCTCGACGATCGTCCACTCGTCGCGGTGGCTCTCGCGCTCCACGCGGAGCAGGCCGGCCAGCCTCCCCTCCTCCTCGTAGACATAGAGGAGGTCGTGCGGACGGAACGCGCCGAGCGGGAGTCGGAACAGGCTGAACATCCCGATCCGAGCCCCGCCGACCGGCAGGCCGAGCGAGCGCGTGCCGGCGGCCTCGCTCTGGCAGAGCCGCGACAGCTCACCGAGCGCGGCCAGGTCGGTCAGCCGCGCGAGCCGGACCTTGCCGGGTCGCTCGCTCATCGAGGCTCCCTCGCCCGACGGGTCGGATGATGCCGGCGGCCGGAGCCCTCACCCGGGTCGGCGTGCTCGGCCGCCATCGTCGACACCAACCGATGGAAGCGCGTCTCGCCCGCCAGCTCGGGGTGGAACGCCGTCGCGATGATGTTCCGCTCGCGGACGGCGACGATCCGGCCGTCGTCGAGCGAGGCGAGGACGTCGACCTCGGGCCCGACGCGCTCGATGATCGGCGCCCGGATGAAGACGGCGTGGACCGGCCGATCGCCCAGGATGGGAACCGGGACGTCCGCCTCGAACGAGTCGAGCTGGCGTCCGAACGCGTTCCGCCGGACCGTCACGTCGAGGAGCGGCAGGATCGGCGACTCGCCGCCCGAGATCTCGCGGGCGAGCACGATCATCCCCGCGCACGTCCCCAAGAGCGGTGCGCCCGAGGCGGCGAGGCCGAGGATCGGCTCACGGAGGCCCCAGCGGTCGATGAGGCGGCGCAGCGTCGTGCTCTCGCCGCCGGGCAGGATCAGCCCGTCGATCTCGTCGAGGTGCGCGGGCAGGCGCACCGGTCGGCCCTCGACGCCGATGGCGTCCAGGGTCTCGAGGTGCTCCCGGAAGGCCCCCTGGAGGGCCAGGACTCCGATCCTCATCGCGCGTCTCCCGGCCGTGGAGCCACGGCCGTCACGGGCCGGCGCTCGAGCGGCGTCCGACACGCGGCCATGCCGCCCCTCGCGGCCGCCGGCTCGTTGCCTACCAGCCCCGGACGGCTAGGCGCTCGGCCTCGGGGATGGTCTCGAGGGCGAGACCGCGCATCGGTGCGCCGAGGCCCTTGCTGATCTCGGCCAGGATCTTCGGATCGTCGAAGTGGGTCGTGGCCTGGACGATCGCGTT
>JAPVSP010000549.1:0-2306 GCA_047519685.1 Chloroflexota bacterium | reverse complement strand
TTCTGCGTCGCCAGCACGAGGAACGGCTCCGGGAGGCGGCGCGTCACCCCCTCGATCGAGACCTGCCGCTCCTGCATCGCCTCGAGCAGCGCGGACTGCGTCCGGGGGGTCGCCCGGTTGATCTCGTCGACGAGCAGGACGTTGGTGAAGACGGGGCCGGGCACGAAGCGGAGCGAGCCGCCCTCGAGGATGCTCCCGCCGGTCACGTCGACGGGCAGGAGGTCGGGCGTCCCCTGGATCCGCGCGGTCCCGAGGCCGAGGGCGCGGGCGACGGCGCGGGCGAGCAGCGTCTTGCCGATGCCGGGGACGTCCTCGATGAGGGCATGGCCATCGGCCAGCAGGGCGAGCAGCACCAGACGCAGCGCGTCGTCCGCCCCGACCACCGCGCGGCCGACCGCCTCGCTGACGGTCGACCAGACGGCTCGCCCATCCGGGACGACGATCTCGCCCGCGCTGACGGTCTCGGCCACGCGCCCCTCCGTTCCGATCCGGCCATCGCCGGCCTCCGCCCGGCCGGGGCGGCCGGCGCCCCAGCGGATGGTACGCGGCGGGCTCCCGGGAGGTTCGAACGGGTCGCCGGGCGGTCCGGCTGGTCCGTCCCCCACCCGGTATGGCAGCATGGCCGCCATGGCCGCTCGCGCCTTCCTCGCCCGCGCCGAGCCCGGCTTCTCGCTGCCGGCCTTCGAGCGGCTCGCGCCGCCGCCCCCGCCGGACATCGTCGCAGGGCGCATCGAGGCGCTCACGGCACCCGGCGACGTCGTCGTCGACCTCCACGGGCGAGGTGGCTGGATCGCCCGGACGGCGGTCGACCGGCAGCGGCGGGCGATCACGCTCGAGACGAGCCCGCTCACCCGGCTGCTCGCCGAGGTCGTCCTGCGCCCGCCGGATCTGCGCCACCTCGACGCGGCGTTCCAGGGGATGGCCGCCTCGCCGCGCCGCGACACGAGCCTGAAGCTGTGGATCGGCGAGCGGTTCGCCACCCGCTGCGCGACCTGCGGCCGTTCGCTCGTGCTCGACGAGCTGATCTGGGAGCCGGACGCCGACACGGCCGCGGCCCGGCCGGTCAGCCGGCACTACCGCTGCACGTTCTGCCGCGACCAGCGCGGCGGCGGCGAGCATCGCCACGCCCCACCCGACGACGACGACCGGGCGGGCGCCGCCGACGATGGGGGGGAGGATGCGGTCGCCGTGCGCCGCTCGATCCGCGAGCGGTTCCCCACCCTCGAGGGCGGCGGCGGCCTGGTGGATGAGCTGCTGGGGCTGCACACGGATCGCCAGATCGTCGGCCTGGCCGCGATCCTCGAGCGGATCGAGGGTGACCTGCGCGCCGCCCCGGTCGAAGCCGCCCTCCGCCTCGCGCTCCTCCATGCGCTCCTGCCCGCCAGCCGGCTGAACTCGTTCCCGGGTCGGGTGGCCGGGCTGCGCATCGTGGCCGGGCACCTCCGTCCCCCGGGCGCCGGGTCGTGGCGCGAGCGCAACCCCTGGCTCGCGTTCGAGGACGGCTTCCGGCAGGTCCGCGCCTTCATCCAGCGCATCGAGAGCGGCCACGGGCTGCAGGCACGCTTCGGCGACGACCTCCGGGCGCTCCTCGAGGGGACCGCCACCGTCTCGGTCCGGGTCGGGACGCCGTCCGTGGCCCGGGGCCTGGCGGCCGAGGCGCGCGAGGCGACCCGGACGATCGGCCCGATCGGCGCGCGGCTCGTGCTGTCCCAGCCGCCGCTGCGGCCCTCCAGCGAGCGCCTCGCCTTCGCCTACTACGCGACGGGCTGGGTCCTGGGCCATGAGGCCGCCGCGCTGCTCCCGCTCGACGCCGTCTTCGGGTCGCCCGGTCGCGTCCCGCTCGGCTGGCAATCCGCGGCCCTGTCGCGCTCCCTCGCCGCCGTGGAGCCGATGCTGGCGAGGGACGGTCGGGCGGTGCTCCTGTGCGATCCGTCGGGCCCGGAGTCGGTGGTGGCGACCGTGCTCGGCGGGGTCGGTGCCGGATACCGGCTCGTCTCCGCTCGACTCGCGGAGCCCGGCGAGGAGGCGGCGACGGTCGAGCTGGTCCCGCCCGGGGCGGTCGTCCCGCCGGGGCCGCGTACCCGCGCGAACGTCGCCCTCGGGCCCATCCCCGGAGGGCCCGGCGACCCGGACCTGGTGCCGGGGCGCGGGCTCTTCGCGCCGCCCGAGCGCTTCGACCAGCGGCCGTTCTCGGTCGTCGAGGCGTCCAAGACCGTGACCGAGGCGGCGGTCGAGGTGCTCCGGGCGCGGGGCGAGCCCGCCCGGACCGAACGGCTGCTCGGCGAGATCCTCCTCGGGCTCGACCG
>JAPVSP010000548.1:0-2102 GCA_047519685.1 Chloroflexota bacterium | reverse complement strand
GGTCACCCTCAACGGCAACGTTGTATTGGGGCGCAGCGTCAACAAGCCAGGCGGCGGCTCGAAGTTCAGCGACTCCCCCGCCTACAGCGGCACCAGCACCACGGTCACGAGTTCGGGCGTCACCAACGCCAGCCTCTTCTCTCAAGGCACGACCACGTTCCAGCAGGCCTGCGTCGTGATCAACACCACGGGCACGTTCACACTTGAGTTCCTGGTCGCCGACCAGGGCGACTCCACCACCGACAGCGGCCTGCTGATCGACAACGTCGTGTTCCCCTCGACCTGCGGGTCCTCCGTCGGCCAGCTGAGCAGCACCTCTGGCCTCAACCTCGAGTCCAAGGTGGGCGGCCTCACGTTCACGCTGACCGAGACGCGCGACGTCGCGACCAGCGCCAACGGGGCGGTCGTGGCGATGATCTCCAACGGCAACCTGACCGGCGACAACCCGAACGTCCAGGCCCAAGTGTTCACCTGGGTGGACGGGGCGTTCCAGCGCCTCACGGCCGCCGTCGGCGCCGACTTCGGCCGGCCGTCGGTGACCAGCAACGGCCGGTGGGTCGCGTTCGCCTCGACCAACAACATCACCGGTAACAACGCGGACCGAAACTGGGAGATCTTCCGGTACGACCGAAGCACCTCAACGCTGCTGCAGATCACCAACACGACCAACTGCGAAAACAAGGCCCCGAGCATCGCCGTGGATGCTACCGGCCGCTACGTCGCGTTCGAGACGACCTGCCCGGGCCAGGTCTCCGGCGGCTTCAACGCCGACGGCAACCGCGAGGTCATCGTCTACGACAACGGGACCTTCGTTGGGCGGGAGACCACCGGCTGCTCGAGTGCTGCGCCTTCGATTAACCGGAGCACCGGCCAGTACGTCTTCATGGTCGCCAATTGCGTCTACCCGGGGATCAGCAACGCCGACGGCAACAACGAAATCGTGCGCTGGGACCGGAGCGCCGGCACGTACGTCCAGGTCACCAACACCGCCGCCACGGTGGTGAACGACGTGCCCTCGGCCAAAGGTGACGGCACCGCCGTCGGCTTCCTCTCGAGTGGCAACTTCACAGGCGGAAACGCCGACGGCAGCCTCGAGGTGTTCCGCTGGACCAGCCCCTCGACCTTCTTGCAGTTGACCAACACCGCTGCGACCATCGCCCACACCTGGGTCACCGCCGAGGACTCGGGGCGCTACTTCGCCGCCGAGCGGCTCGACTCGACCACATTGAATACCGACACGATCCTGATCGACGCCAACGGCCCGACGTCCACCGTCATCACCTCGGCACCGAGCTTTTCGTTCCCAGCCGTCGCGCGCGCCGGCATCACCCCGCTGGTCTACTTCCAGTCGGAGGGCGACCCCACGGGCGGCAACGCCGATCACAACAGCGAGGCCTTCGCCAATACCAAAGGCACCGTGGCGCGCTCCAACTACTGTCTCACCCCCAACGTCGCGATACCCGACAACAACTCGACCGGCGTGACCAGTTCGCTGATCGTCAGCGACGCCTTCACCATCGCCGATGTCGGGGGCTACTTGCAGATCACCCACCCCAGGCCGGGCGACCTGATCGTGACGCTCAGGTCCCCCGCGGGAACGACGGTGACGATTGTTGACAGGCCGGGTTACACCGGCAGCGGCAACGGCTGCTCATACAGCAACATCCAGGCCACGATCGACGACCAGGCGACGACTCCGGTCGAGAACGTGTGCAACACGACCGCCCCGGCCATCTGGGGGCTGTTCACGGCCAACAACCCCCTCTCCGCCTTCAACGGCCAGTCGGTGACCGGCACCTGGCAGCTGAACGTCTCGGATCGAAAGAACGGCAGCACCGGCACCCTCGTCCAGTGGTGCGTTTCGGTCGACGGGAGCTGACGCGATGGCCGGCCTCCCATCCATCGCATCCACCCATTGCCGACCGTTCCGGGTGTCGATCGGCGTCGCCCTGGTCCTGGTGGCAAGCGCCGCGACGGTGCGGGCCCAGGGCGGCCCCGCCCCCAACGGCACCACCGACTCGTTCGGCTACGTGGTCTACAACCAGACCCAGCCGGGCTGCACCTTTTCGTTCGTCGACATCCGCGGGACCGGAACCGCGGTG
>JAPVSP010000547.1:0-5909 GCA_047519685.1 Chloroflexota bacterium | reverse complement strand
GGCACCTACCCGTACACGGTCGTCTCGCAGCAGCCGCCCAAGGTCCAGTCGGGGAGCGTCGTGGTATCCGGGCCGTCGCCGACGCCGAAGCCGACCGCCACGCCGACGCCGAAGCCGACCGCCACCCCCAGGCCGTCGCCGAGCCCGACGCCGGGCGCGAGCGCGTCGCCCAGTCCGGGATCGTCATCCTCGCCGACATCCTCGTCCTCACCGAGCGACACGGCGAGCCCTGCGCCAACGGCCGGCGCATCGGGACCGACGGGTTCGCCGGGGGTCGAGCCGGGCGCCTCCGGCTCCGGCGGCAGCGTCTCGGGTGCGCTCGTCATCCTCCTGCTGCTCGTGCTGGCCGCTGGCCTGGTCCTCATCCTCTACGGCGCCGCCGGTCGACGATCGCCGCCGCCCGCCTCATAGCCCACCCCCGAGCGGTGACGCGATGCCCTAGGCGGGCGACCCGAGCGCCCCCGTGAAGAACTCGACGAGCCGGTCGCGGTAGCGGTCGGGCGCGAGGAGCATCCCCTCGGTGTGCCGCGCACCCGGGATGAGCCACGGCTCGACCTTCGTCCCCCCGGGACAGACCGCGCCGGTCGAGCTGGCCTGGGTACCGCAGGCGGCGACCGCCAGATCGACCGAGTGATGCGGCCTGACGGTCGTGTCGGCCATCCCCTGCACGATGAAGAACGGGCGGCCCTTGAGCTTGGCGGCCTCGGTATCCGGGCTGAGCGTCCCGAGCTCTGGATCGCCGACGATCCGGCCGATCGGCACCCCCGAGGACGAGACCCACGACGGATAGCCGTGATCCTCGGCGTACTCCTTCACCGCGGTGTCGAAGCTCGCGTAGCTGCTGTCCGCCCAGGTCGCCGCGACCCGCGGCTCCTGTCCCGTGGCGATCGTCACCGTGCCGGCCCCGAGTGAGGCGCCGAAGAGTCCGACGTGCGCCCGGGCGTAGCCCTGGCCGACGAGCCAGTCCCAGGCGCCGAGCACATCCCGGAACTCCTTGTCGCCGCCGGCCCAGCGCCCGTTGTCCGCGTCCGAGTCGCCATGGTTGCGGAGGTCGATGAGCAGCACCGCGAAACCAGCCTGGTGGAGCATCCCGGCCGGGAGCATCACGTTGGGGTCGCGACGGCAGCTTTCGCGTCCGTGGACGAGGACGACGGCCGGCCCGGCCGTGCCCTTCGGGCCGGGCGCGAACCAGCCCCGGATCGTGAGGGTCGAGCCACGGGACGGGAACGCGACGTCCTGGTAGTCGCTGAATCGGTAGGGCGTCGTGTCGACGGCATAGATCCGGTCGCCACTGAACGCCTGGAAATCGGCCGGCGTCTGCTGGGCGAATCCGAGGTGAGCGCCGCACCGCGGCTGGATGACCGACAGCTCCTGATACGCGTAGTAGCCGATCCCGGCATAGGCGCCGACGGCCACGACGGCGACGACCAGCGCCGCGAACGCCAGCCATCGCCATCGACCGGCGCGGCGACTCGCGCGGGATGTCGGGGCAGGGGCTGGACTGGTGCTCATCGGCGGACCTCCATTCGATGAGGACGCCCGATCCGGCCCATCCGTTGCAGCCCGTCGCCGGACCGTCGGCGTCCGGGCTTCTCAGCGGCGGCTCAGGCCCCACCCCCGCCGGCCCGGCGGATCGCGCGGAGAGCGGCGAACTTGTCGGCGTACTCGCTCCGCAGAGCCGCAAGGTCCTCCGCCGGGACCTCCAGCTCATTGGCGATCTCATTGACCGTCGCGCTCTCGGCCGAGGTGATCGTGTCGTCCACGGCGGCGACCGCGATGCAGGTTCGGAGGATGCGCAGGCGCTGCTCGGGCGTCGACATCTCCCGGAACTCCCGGGTCACGAGGTAGTCCTCCGTGCCGCCGACGGCTCGCTCCTCGAGCTTGGCCATCTCGACGACCAGCACGGCCTGGGCCTCGTCCAGGCCGGCGAACTCCTGGAGCGCTCGCTCCATGTAGGCCGTCTCCTGGTCGGTGATCTCCATGTCGGCATTCGCCGCCCGGGCGAAAACGTACGAGGCGCAGGCGATGAACCGCGCCTGCTCGGCGGGCATCGCCTCGAGGCGGGCGACGATCTGGCGGACGGCGGCGGTCTCACTCGGGAGCCCCGCACCGGCGGTGGGTCCGGCCGGCGCCCTGCCCGACGGCGCTCCGGTGACGGGTGGCGGCTGGAAGAGGCGGCGGAAGAACATCGGATCCTCGCAGCGATCGGTCGCGACGATCGTAGCGCACGTCTCAGGGGCCGGCCGACCGGGCAGCCGCCGCGCAGCCTCGAGCTTCGGGCGGTCCGGCTCTGGATGCCGTCGCCCCCGGGGGGGAGGATCGCGGGGTCCGGCGCGGGGTCGCGAGCCGTGGGGTGGTCGCCGGCCCTCCGGACGGAACACGAGGAGGGACCATGGATCGCACCTTCGCCGTCGCCACGGTCGTGTTCGTCGCTCTGGCGGTCGTGGGGCTCGTCATGGCGGCCGCGCCCACGTCGATCACGTCGGTCCAGGCCGACCAGGACGCCCTTCGTGCGATCGGCGGGGCGCTGTTCGCCGCCGGCCTCGCCGCGTTCCTCGTCGAGGGTTTCCGCTGGGATCGCACCCGGCGCGTGTAGCCGGCACCGGAGCGTCACGCCGGGTCGCCGGTGCCGCCGATGGGTCGAACGGCATCCCGTAGCCGCGTCCCTGGAGCGCAGGCCTGATGCATATCGCGTTCATCGCCATGAGCGGCGTCCGGGCCGCGAGCGAGGAGCTCAACCGGGCCGGGCTCACGATGCCAGGGTTCCTGGAGCGCAGCCAGGCGATCGCCTCGCTGCCCAGCCTCTCCCTCATCACGCTCGCGAGCCTGACCCCCGATTCGTTCGACGTCAGCTACCACGAGATCGAGGACATCCGGAAGATCGGTGAGCCGCCGGCGTGCGACGTCGCGGCCATCGCGTCGTACTCCGCGCAGATCAAGGATGCGTACCTGCTGGCCGACCGCTATCGCGCCCTGGGCGTGCGGACCGTGCTCGGTGGTCTTCACGTCAGCGCGCGGCCGGACGAGGCGCTCCAGCATGCGGACTCGATCGTCGTCGGCGAGGGGGAGCTCGGATGGCCCGACTTCCTCGCCGATCTCGCCCGCGGCAAGGTCGAACGCGTCTACGGGCCCGATGGCCGCGAGTTCGACCTGGCCGACGCGCCGATGCCACGGTTCGACCTGCTCGACGTCGAGCGCTACGACCGTCTCACGGTGCAGACGCAGCGCGGCTGTCCCTGGCGCTGCGAGTTCTGCGCCGCGTCCATCCTGTTGACGTCCCGCTACAAGGTCAAGCCGGTCGACAAGGTCCTCGCCGAGATCGAGCAGATCAAGCGGCGCTGGCCGGCCCCGTTCATCGAGTTCGCCGACGACAACTCGTTCGTCAACCGCCGCCATTCGAAGGCGCTCCTGCGCGCGCTGGTCGGCGAACGGATCCGGTGGTTCACGGAGACCGACATCGCCATCGCCGACGACCCCGAGCTCCTCGACCTGATGCGCGCGTCGGGCTGCGCCGAGGTCCTGATCGGCCTCGAGAGTCCGACCGCGAGCGGGGTCGACGGCATCGAGTCGCGCCGGAACTGGAAGCGCACCCGCTTCGACGACTACGCCGACGCGGTCGAGCGGATCCAGTCGCACGGCATCGCGGTGAACGGCTGCTTCGTCCTCGGTCTCGACGGCGACGGGCCCGAGGTCTTCGAGGCGGTCGAGGCGTTCGTCCGCCGAAGCGGCCAGTTCGATGTCCAGATCACGGTCGTGACCCCGTTCCCGGGTACGCCGCTGCACGAGCGGCTGCTCGCCGAGGGCCGCCTGCTCGACCCGGCCGCCTGGGAGCGCTGCAGCCTCTTCGACGTGAACTTCAGGCCGCTTCGCATGTCCGCCGAGGAGCTCCAGAGCGAGGCGTTGGAGCTCGGGAGGCGGCTCTACACGGAGGAGGAGCGGACCGCCAGGCGCCACCGATTCCACGGGCAGCGCCGGCGTCACCTGCGAGAGGTCCACCAGGCGCGTCAGGCGCAGGAAGCGAGGATGCTGGGATGACGACGTCGTCGGCGAGCGCGGATCTGCCGCGCTATCGCGTGTTCTTCCTGGTCGCGGCGGTCTACGACATGGCCCTCGGCCTGGCCTTCTTCTTCCTCTACGGCTCGCTGTTCGAGTGGCTCGGGATGGCGCTGCCGCCGCATGTCTCCTATATCCAGCTGCCGGCCGTGTTCGTCTTCGTCCAGGGTCTGGGCTACTGGATCGTGTCCGTGGACCCGCTCGCCAACCTCGGCCTCGTGAAGGTCGGCATCGTCTACAAGGCCAGCTACTCGGCGCTGGCGGCCTTCTATCTGGTGACCGATCAGATCCCGGCCATGTTCTTCGCCTGGTTCGGGCTGTTCGACTTCCTGTTCTTCCTCGGCTTCGTATGGTTCCTGCGCCAGGCCGGCCAGAGGGCGACAAGGACGTGATCCACGTCGCGGCGAGACGGCGGATCCCGGTCGAGCTCTCGCCGGACCGACGCTTCGAGCGACGCGTCAGGCGGCTCGCCGTCGTGAGCGCGGTCGCGCTCGGACTGATCTGGGCGCTGGCGGTCGCGACCCTCGAGGCGCCCTGGCCGGTCGATGTCGCCCTCGCCGCGGGCTGGCTGCTCATGCCGTCGACGCTCGTCGCGAGCCTCCGGCACGCGCGACTTCGGTATGCGCTCGTCGCCCCCGCCTCGCTCGTGTCGATCGCGCTGCTGGCCGTCTGCATCGGATGGCCCCCGGTCGGTCGGACGGTCGCGCTGGGCTGGCTCCTCATGACGGTCGGCGTCGCTGTCGGCGGCGGGCTGGGCCTGTGGTTCTGGTACCGACTGCTGCCCGTCCCGGCTCGACTCGACGACCCGTTCTCGACGGCACGCTGGGCGCTGATCGGGCTCCACGTCTCCGCGGTCGTGATCGGGTTCGTGCTGGCCGCGCAGGCGCTCTGGGAGTAGGGGCCCAGCGTCGGCAGGTCTCGGCGGGGCGCCGGACCTGGCCCGAGCCTGGTGCCGGAGATGAGATTTGAACTCATACGGGGTTGCCCCCAACGGTGTTTGAGACCGTCGCGTCTGCCTGTTCCGCCACTCCGGCCGGCCGTGGACCATCGTAGCGGGAACCGGTCGCGCCCCGGGAGCCTCGGGCCGGTCGAGCAGGATGCTAGACTCGCGCCGCCTCGAGCTCCCCCCTTCCGAGGGACCCCCAGCGGGTGGAGGACGCCGCCTCGACCGTGACCGCCGACGATCCTGCGCAGCGGCGCGACCTCTACCTCGTCGAGCGGGCCCGCGCCGGCGACCTCGACGCCTTCAACGCACTCGTCGAGGCCCACCAGGACCATCTGTTCGCCCTGGTCGCCCGGCTCGTGCCGGATCGCGACCAGGCCGCAGACGCGGTCCAGGAGGCGTTCTTCTCGGCCTATCGGAACCTCGGGTCGTTCCGCGGCGGCAGCGTCCGCTCCTGGCTCGGGCGGATCGCCGTGAATGCGGCGATGGACGCGCAGCGGGCGCGCCGGCGGCGTCCCGTCCAGCCGTATCCCCAGTTCGAGGACGAGTCGTGGCAGCCGCCGGCCGGCGAGGAGAGCGACCCGGAGCGGACCGCGGTCGCCGCCGAACGGACGCGCCTGCTGGGGCAGGCCCTCGCCAGGATCACCGACGACCAGCGGACGGCGATCGTCCTCTTCGACGTCGAGGGCTACGACTACACGGAGATCGCCCGGCTGACCGGGGTCTCGCTCGGCACGGTCAAGTCGCGGATCCACCGGGGTCGTCTCGCCCTGCGCGGGCTCCTCGAGGGCCGGCTGGACCTCTTCCGAGGATGACGCGATGACCCTTCCCCTCGACCCCCACGCCGGCCACGACCCGACGCTCGTCGCGGCGTTCGCCGCCGACGACCTCGCCGGTCCCGAGGCGGCCCGGG
>JAPVSP010000546.1:0-2115 GCA_047519685.1 Chloroflexota bacterium | reverse complement strand
CGTGCTGTAGCGCAGCGCGTAGCCGAAGGCCTGCAGCTTGCGGGGAGGCTCGTGAGTGAAGGGGACGGGGTACTCGGCCCAGTCGCACTCGGCCAGGTCGCCTGGTTCTCGCGGCGGCGTCTCGAGGCTCGGCTTCGGCGGAGGCTTGGGGCGAACCTTGCGCACGAGATCCTTGACGATGGTGTCACCCCCGGCGTACCCGGCCAGGCTGATCTCCTCGAAGATCCGCTGCGTCGTGATGTCCGGGTACTTCTTGAGGAGGTCATCGATCTGCTCCCGGAAGTCGTCGAGCTTGGACGGACGGACGATGGTCTTCGGCGCGGGCAGCGCGGAATGCTCCTCAGTGCGCGCAGCGTCATGGCCGTCCAGAATTTCGCGAACGGTGTTGCGGCCCACCTTGAGCGCACGCGAGATGGCCCGCCGGCTCATCCCCTGCTGCGAGAGCAGCACCACGTCGTGCACCAGCTTCTCGTCAGCGGCCATCCGGGGCCCCGTGCGCTCCGAGTCGCGTATCCAGAGTCTCTCCCAGCGAGCGAAGTGCACCGCGCAGTCCGCGGAGCTCGCCCGAGACGGTGACGCACGCGTCCTTCCCCAGACTCTCCAGCGATCGATCCAGGAGCCTCGCGTGCAGCCGGACCGCCACCCGCTTCATCGTCGAGGCGTCGGCCACGAACTGCTCAGCGGGGGTACGGCGCCGTGCACCGCCTGGCTGCGGCGGCGAGGGCGCCGCCTGCGATGCCTGCGCGAGCAGGCCGTCCCACTCCTCCGTCGGCGCCGCAAGCAGGGTCTCGACGAGCCTCGCCACCTGGCGCGTGGTCATCCCCCGCCTCGTCACGACTCGGGCCACCACGTCCTGGTTGCAGCGCTGCAACCGACCCACCTCCACCGCCGCGGTGGCGGGCATGAGCCCGAGCCGGACGTTCGCCGTGACCTCGTCCGACAGGCCCTCGGCCAGCGTCAACCGGCGGCAGACCCAGCTCTTGTGGCGGCCGAGCAGGATCCCGATCTGCGGCTGCGTGAGCTCCTCCTCGCGGTAGAGCGACCGCACCAGCCAGGCTTCCTCGAGCTCGGACAGCCCCGCCCCCGCGTTGCAGCGCCAGAGCCGGACCTTGGCGCCGGCCGCGTCGAGCGCGTGTGCCTCCGCCCGCACCGTCGGCCACGAGAGCTCACGGGCGGCACGCACGCGCTTGAAGCCGTCGAGGATCTCGAGCCCCCTGCCCGCGCGGTACACCTGCACCGGCGTCAGCTGCCCCAGCCTGGCGAGCGACAGCTGCATCTCGTGCTGCGCCTGCGGCGAGCACAGTCGCACCGTCGAGAGTGCCTCCCCCAGCTCGGCCGGCGCCACCGCGAACGTCGACGATGTCTCCGCGATCTTCACCGTCCGGCACCGTGCGCCCGATCGCTCGCTGCTGACCAGACCGGCGCGTGACCGGTGTCCCACCGGAACGCCCTCATCCCCGCATTCCGTCAGGCGGATCTCGACCGAGCCCGGCGCGTGACATCGCCCGTTCATGTCCCAACCGCCGACTGCTGAAACGTCGTCGCCGCAGCGAAAAGGCGCCGGATCCACCGGCGGAGCCCGGCGCGTGACAGCCGCTCGGCTTGTCCCAACTTCTCGACGATTTCCTCAATGCCGGCGGCCACTTCCGCGCCGAGGCCGGCGCGTGACAGCGGCGGCCCCGCGCCCGATCCCGTGGCCGACTTCCGCTGCGCCCGCGATCGCCGCTGGCGCTCGCGCTCGGTAGCCCGGAACTCCTCCGGTCCCGCCGCACGGCGTGCCTTTGCTTGTCGTGCACGCCGCCGCGAGCGGCACTCCGCCGAGCAGGTCTTCTGCGTCTTCGCTGTCGATCGATGCGGGCGGTACCACGTCCGGCACTCGCAGCACCGCCTGCGCTGAGCCCCGTCCTCGGTCCCCATCCCTCGACCGTCGCCGAGAAGGGACGGCCCCAGCCAGCGCCAACGCCGACCGCGTCGCGGCGGTCACGTCGTCGGAGTGGATCTCCAGACCGCCGTCAGGTGGATCTCAGGCTGGCCGCCGCCAAAGGCCTCGATGGCCGACTCCGTCGTCTCGTGGAAGATCGGGCAGACGAAACGGTGCCGCGAGAAGACGGAGGT
>JAPVSP010000545.1:0-1955 GCA_047519685.1 Chloroflexota bacterium | reverse complement strand
GCCGTCGTCGAGGTTCGCCTTGTCGCTGAAGCCGAGCGTCGCGTACCTCGTCTTGAACTTCTGCGCGCTCTGGAAGTGGCAGACGACGTTGCCGTCCTTGGCGTACGCGGGCATCCCGTACCAGGTCCTCGGCGTGAGGGCTGGCGCGCTGGCCTTGATGAGGGCATGGAGCCGCTCGGCCATGGCGCGATCCGGTCCTGGCATCTCGGCGATCTTCGCGAGCACCGCGCTTTCCTCGTCCGCCTCCTCCGCGCGCGAGCCTCGGCGCGCGGCCGCCTTCAGCTCCTGGGCGCGCTCCTTCATCGCGGCTCGTTCATCGGCCGTGAATCCCTTGGACGTCTTGCCGGTCGCGGTGGTGCTCGTGGCGGACTTCTCAGTGCCCTTCATCACAGGTTTCCTCTCAGCCATACCTTCTCCATGACCTCGGCCGGTCGGGTCCGCGAACCCGAACCCGGACCGGGCTTGAGCGCTCTCCCCTCCGTCGGCAACGACCCGGGACGACAAGCCAGGCCCGACCGGTCAGGCCGTCGCCTCCTGGGCGACCTTCGCCGGCTGGAGGATCCGGATGGCGTTGCCGAACGGGTCGCGGACGCCCATGTCGGTGCCGTAGAAGTGGTCGGTGGGCTCCTGGGTGAAGTCAGTGACGCCGCGTGCCTTGAGGGTCTCGTAGAGGGCGCGACAGTCGTCCGTCTGGAAGGCGACCCAGCCGATGGCGCCCTTGGTGATCAGCTCGCGGACCTGCGAGGCGGTGGCTTCGTCGTAGGCCGGGGGACCCGGCTTCTCCAGGTAGATCTCGACGCCGGGCTCGCCGGGGACCCGCACCGTCAGCCAGCGGACGGGACCCTGCTGGAAGTCCTGGCCCACCTCCAGCCCGAGCTTGTTGACGTAGAAGTCGAGCGCCTCGTCCTGGTCGAGGACCTTGATGGCGGTGACGTTCAGCTTGGCGATCATCGCGTGTCTTCCTCTGCGAGCGTTGATCGGAACGTCCCTCATGCTAGGGAGCCGCCGCCGCGGCGGCTTCTCCAGAACTGCTCGATCGCATCGCGACCCCCGCCGCCACCCGCGGCCGCGTGGTCGCCATCTGGAAGCAGTTGGGCGCCACCATCGGCCCATGCCCGACGCGGTAGCCCGAGGGCGTCTCGCCGACGATCTCCCGGAACGTGCGGCTGAAGGTCCCCAGGCTGGTGAAGCCGACGTCGAGGCAGACGTCGGTGACGCTGCGGTCGGTCTCGCGCAGGAGGAACATCGAGCGCTCCACCCGCCGCCGCTGCAGGTAGCGGTGCGGCGTCTCCCCGAAGACGGCGCGGAAGCTGCGGATGAAGTGCGCCTCGGAGAGATGGGCCACCGCAGCCACGGCGCGGACGTCGAGCGGCTCGGCATAGGCGCGGTCCATGGCGTCGCGGGCGCGGAGCAGGCGTCGGTTCAGGTCCTCGACTTCGCGGCTCACGGTGCAACGCTACGCGATCCCCGCGGTGCTCTCGACGCCCACCTGACAGGACCGGCCCTGACGCGGGTGACCTCCGCGAGGAGGGCGTCACGGGAGACTTCCGTGCCGACGGCCGACGCAGCCCGGCCGCCACGCCCCAGCCTCGCCCACGTGCCCCACTCATCCGTCCTGATAGCGGGCAGGGTCTTCGTGTCCGCAGCGAAATGCGGCTCGAGTACCTCGATCGCCAGGAACTCCTTCGCCTGCGCGTAGAGTCCCAGTCCGGTCACGTCGTCCTCGTGTCTGTCGTCCCAGGCCGCTGGGCCCGGGTCGTCGCCGACGGTGAGCGCCTACCGGGAGGTTGTCAACCAGCTCGGCAGCGTCGGCCGAGCCGTATCTACAGGACCCTCGGACGGGCTCCGTGTTGAACCGCTCCGGCTCAAATCGCGACATGCCGCGGGTGCCGTGGGAGGAACGTGGGTGCGTCCCCCAGCCCCCGCGGTGACGTTCGCGCCGGTCGACGCCGATC
>JAPVSP010000544.1:0-2367 GCA_047519685.1 Chloroflexota bacterium | reverse complement strand
GACCCGGACCGACGCACGGACAAGTGCCATCGGCCACCAGCGCGCCGGCGGGGTCGCGGCGAGCACGGCGGGTCGCGCCCGGTGCGACCCCTGGGATGGCGGCGATGCCCTCCCTCGGTCACGACGAGCGGTTCAGCACCCGCCGCGCTGTGCACGCAGTTCTGGATCGAGATCGGCCCCGGGACTTCGCGATCGCCCAGCACGTTCCGTGACCGAGACCTGCCTCGAGGCTCGGCGTGCGCCACTCGGTCATCGCCCCACGGGTTGCGCTGCCGCTCCGCCGGCGCTCGGAGCCGATCCTCGCGCAGGCTCAGGCGGACCCGAGCCGATCGCGCAGGCGCCCGACCTGCTCGGCGAGCTCGGCCGCGCGGGCCCGGGCGCCCTCCACGACGGCGGGCGGTGCCTTTGCGACGAACGACTCGTTGGCCAGCCGGGCGAGGGCGGCCTCCAGCAGCCGCTCCGCGTCGGCGAGGTCGCGGGACAGGCGAGCACGCTCGAGGTCGGCGGCGGCTGGGTCCGCCATCGGCCGGCCGAGGACCGCCTCGACGGGGCCGGCGATGACCGTCAGCCCGCCTGCCGCGCGGGCCGGCTCGAGCCCCTCGGGCGTCAGGCGCCGGCGGACCGGGCGGGCGTGCGCGAGGCGCTCGATGGCCGGCCGCAGCGCCTCGAAGGACCCGCCGAGCGCGACCGGAAGGTGCACGTCGAGCGAGGGCCAGGCGGACGGGCCCAGGCGGGCCTCGGTCCGCGCGTTGCGGATCGCGCGGACCAGGTCGAGCAGCGGCTCGATCGCCTCCTCCGCGTCCATGTCGCGTGCGCCGGCGCCGGGCCACCGGGCGACGATGAGCAGGTCCGGATCGCTCGACCGGTGGGGCAGCTCGGCCCAGATCGCCTCGGTCACGAAGGGCATGACCGGGTGGAGGAGCCGCAGATACGTGTCGAGCGACTCCACGAGCGTCCACCAGGTGGCCTCCCGCTCGGCGGCCGACAGGCCCTCGTCGGCCAGACGGACCTTGGCGAGCTCGAGGTACCAGTCGCAGTACTCGTTCCAGATGCCCTCGTAGAGGATCCGGGTGACCTCCCCGAACAGGAACTCGCCCATCGCGCGGTCGACCGCCGCGACGGTCCCGCTGATCCGTGACCGGATCCAGCGGTCGGCCGGACCCAGATCCGACTCGAGCGGCAGCCGCCGCTCGGCCCGGGCCGGGATCGTCGAGGGCCGCGCGCCGAGCACGAAGCGCGCGGCGTTCCACAGTTTGTTCGCGAAGTTGCGGGCGTTCTCGAGCTTGGCCGAGCCGAGCCGGGAATCCGCGCCCGGAGCCGTCCCATGGACGAGCGCGAAGCGCAGCGCGTCGGCGCCGTACTCGTCGATGGTCTGCAGCGGGTCGACGACGTTCCCCTTCGTCTTGGACATCTTCTGCCCGAGCGGATCGCGCACCAGCCCCGAGAGGTAGACGTAGCGGAAGGGCACGTCGCCCATGAGGTGGATGCCGAGCATCATCATCCGGGCGACCCAGAAGAAGATGATGTCGTACGCCGTCTCCATGACGGAGCCGGGGTAGAACCGCTCGAGGTCGGCCGTGCCCTCGGGCCAGCCGAGGGTCGAGAACGGCCACAGCCCCGAGCTGTACCAGGTGTCGAAGATGTCGGGGTCCTGGTGCAGCTCCGCCGCCGGTCGGCCGCAGGCATCGCAGGCGGTCGGTCCCGCCGGGTCGTCGGTGACCGTCACGTGGCCGTCGGGGCAGTACCAGGCGGGGATCCGGTGGCCCCACCAAAGCTGGCGGCTGACGTTCCAGTCGCGGATGTTCGTCAGCCAGTGCTCCCAGACCTTCTCGAAGCGCTCGGGCAGGATCGTCGTGCGCCGTGTGCGGGTCGCCGAGAGGGCGGCCTCGGCCAGCGGGCCGGTCCGGATGAACCACTGGGTCTTCGGCAGCGGCTCGATGACGTCGTTGCTGCGCTGGCAGCGCCCGATGAGCATCTCGTGCGGCCTCGCCGCTGCGAGATCGCCCCGCGCCTCGAGGTCGCGCAGGATCGCGGTCCGCGCCTCGTAGCGATCCAGCCCGGCGTACGGGCCGCCGGCCGCGTTGACCGTGCCATCCTCGGCCAGGACGGTGATCATGGGCAGGCCGTGGCGCCTGCCGGTCGCGTAGTCGTCGCCGTCGTGCGACGGGGTGATCTTCACGGCCCCCGTGCCGAACGCCCGGTCGACGATCGGGTCCGCGATGATCGCGACCGGCCGATCGACGAACGGGATGAGGACGCGCCGCCCGACGAGGTCCGAGTAGCGCGGATCGTCCGGGTGGACGGCGACCGCGGTGTCGCCGAGGATCGTCTCCGGCCGTGTCGTGGCGACGGCGATCGTCCGGTCCG
>JAPVSP010000543.1:0-2155 GCA_047519685.1 Chloroflexota bacterium | reverse complement strand
GTGTCGGTGGGCCAGTCATTCGGGATCCATGCCGACCGGGCCTTCGCGCTCGCGCTCATCGTCCATGCGGGGATCCTGCTCGTGTCCTCGACGGGCGGCGCGATCGCCTTCCTGCGCCTCGGCTGGGTGGATGGCGCGCGGCCCGCGGTCGGGCGGATCGCGAGCGACAGCGGTTCGGCCGACGGGCGCTCCGACCGACCGCCGGACCCGGGGCTGGCGCATCCGGCGGCGAACGACGGCTGACGGGCGGCCTGCCCGTCGGCAGGGTCGTGGTCCGCGGAGGATGATGAGGCCATGACCGCCGGACCCCACCCCGAGCTGGCCGATCCCGCCCGCTGGGCCGCCGCCGCCGCGAGCCTCCTGACGGACCTGGGCTTCAGCCTGGTCAACGGCGACGACCCGACCATGCCGGGCGGCGCCAACCTGCTCGTCGCCCTGCGCGCCGAGCCGACGCTCCACCACTTCGACCCCGAGTCGCTGAGCTACTGGCGATTCGACGGCGAGCGCGGTCGGCTGGCGTTCCTGGACCGGGAGACCCAGATCCTCGGCGAGCGCCCCTTCTCGTGGGGCCGGATCCGGATCGTCGACCGGTTGAAGGTCGAGAACGACTATCTCGGCTTCGGCGGGACGCTCCGGGTCGCCGACGTCGATCCCGGGACGCGCGTGATCCAGTTCCACGCGCCGGCGCCGATCTACCGGTTCGCCGGTCACAGCCAGGGTCTCGACTGGCTGACCGACGAGGTCGGGGCGTTCTTCGGCCGGCTGATGGTGCCGATCGACTTCCAGGGGGGCGCGGAGCAGGTCGTCGGGAAGGCCGGGCCGCGCGCGCTGTACGCCGCCTTCGTCCAGGACGCCTGGCGGCGGTTCGCGGCCACCCGACGCGAGGTCGAGGCGGAGCCCGAGCTGGCGGCCTGGGCTCGGCGCGAGGGCCACAAGCTGGAGGCGATCGACCCCGAGGCCGTGAAGGCCGGCCGGGATCTCCGGATCGGGCTGGGCCTTCGCCCGGGCTGAGCGCGCCTGCCACCGGCGCCCCGGTCGAGCCAGGGATGGGAAGGCCCCCGGCAGCGCCGGGGGCCTCGAGCGGGATGGAGCCCGCGCTACTTCACGAGACCCTTCGACTGGAGCCATGCCTTGGCGACGACCGCGATGTCCTTCTTGTCGACCGAGATCTGCTTGCCGAGGTCCGTCAGCGTCGCGGTGTCCATCGCCGCCGACACGTCATCGAGGATCTTCTCGAAGCCGGCCTTGTCGCTCAGCTTGGCGAGGAGGTCGTTGCGGACGAGCGGCGCGAGATTGTCCGCCGGCTGGGTGTGCTTGTCGTCGTCGAGGACGACCCAGCCGTTGACGAGGATGTCCGGCTGCGTCGAGCACAGCTCGCCGACGTCGATGGTCTTGCCCTTGAGGGCCTGGACCATCGGCGTGTCGCAGGCGGAGAGCTTCGTGGCCGTGCTCACGTCGATCCCGTAGGCCGACTTGAGCGCCGCCCCGCAGACCGGGTTCGTCGGGCAGTCGGTCGCGACGCCGAGCTTGAGCTGGGTCTGCACGGCGGCGAGGTCGCTCATCTTCGAGAGGTGGTACTGGTCCGCCGTCTCCTTGCGGACGACGAACGCGTTCTGGTCGTAGGCGGGCGAGTAGTCGAGGACGGTGATGCCCCCGCCCTTCGTCGAGAGGACGGCCTGGAGCTCCTTCTGGTTGGCCGCCGGATCGCCGGTCTGCTTCCCGGCTTCGTAGTACGCGAGACCGCTCCCGATGTACTCGGGCTTGAGGTCGATCTGGCCGCTCTCGAGGGCCGGGGCCGACACCTTGCGGGCGCCGATGCCGATGCCGGTCCGGTCGACCTTGTACCCGGCCGCCTCGAGCGCCTGGCCGTAGAGCTCGGCCATCAGCTTGGCCTCGTAGAAGCCGTCGCTGCCGATCTTGATCGTCGGGTCGCTGGCGCTCGCGCCACCCGAGGCCGAGGCTGCGGCCGATGGGGCCGCCGAGCTGCCGGCCGATGGCGCCGTCGAGCTGCCCCCACCCGTCGTGCAGGCGCCGAGCAGCACCAGCAACGACGCCCCAAGGGCGAGCGTGCGGGAGATCCGCATGGGTCTTCCCTCCTCCTTGCGTCCGCCGTGCGTCTGGCGCGGCGGGGTCGGGCGACTATACCAGCGGGCGG
>JAPVSP010000542.1:0-2713 GCA_047519685.1 Chloroflexota bacterium | reverse complement strand
GGGTCAGCACCCATGCCCGACGCTGCTCCCTCGAGGTCATCGTGATCGTCGTCTCCATTCCCGGAGACTGACAAATTCACTGAGCAGTTGGCCCTGACAGATTCACGGATGTCAATGGCCACGTGAAAGTACCCACTGGTGGCCATGAGAAGTACCCACCCCGGAGCACGTCTCAGGCTCTCGCCGTAGGCCCACCTCCCCTCGTGCGGGCTTCCTTCATCCGGTAGGAGTCGCCGCTCGTGACGACGGTCACGGCGTAGTGGAGCAGGCGGTCGAGCAGGGCGACCGCGGTCGTGTGCTCGGGCAGGAACCGGCCCCAGGACTCGAACGGCCAGTGCGACGCGACGCCGAGACTGCGTCGTTCGTAGGCCGCGGCGACGAACCGGAAGAGGAGCTGGGCGCCCGTGTCGTCCAAGGGTGCGAAGCCGAGGTCGTCGACGATCACGAGGTCCGCCCGCAGCAGGCTCTCGATGAGCCGGCCGACGCTGTTGTCGGCGAGGCCCCGGTACAGCGCCTCGGCGAGACTCGCCGCCGCGAAGTAGCGGACCCGGAACCCGGTCTCCACCGCGGCATGGCCGAGGGCGATCAAGGTATGGCTCTTCCCGGTACCCGCCGGTCCCACGAGGACGAGGTTCTCCCGGGCCCGGATCCACTCGAGGCCCGCGAGGTAGTCGAACGTCGCCCGCGGGATGGACGAGTCGGCGACCTTGAACTCGTCGAGCGTCTTGGTCACCGGGAACCCGGCGACCCGGAGGCGTGCCCGAGCGTTCGAGGCATCCCGAGAGCTGAGCTCGGCCTCGAGCAGGGTTCGCAGGAGCTCGTCGGGGGCCCAGCGCTGGACCTTGGCCGTGGTGAGGACCTCGGGCGCCATCCGCCGGATGGCGGAGAGTTTGAGCCGGCGCAGAGCTGCCTCAAGGTCCGGCGCCAGGGCGGCGGCCGTCGGCGCGGTCATGCGATCGGCTCCAGGGCATACGCCGCCAGGGGCCGGACGGGAACGGCGGGCAGGCTGACCGCCAGGCGCTCGCCGGCCTCCCGGTGGTGCGCGACGCCTGGCCCGGCGGCGAGGATCGAGCGCACGTCGGCCGCCCGGAAGCGCCGGTAGGCGAGGGCCCGCTCGAGGGCCGCCACCAGCGCGTCGCGGCCATGGGCGCGCTCGAGGTCGGCGATCAGGCCGAGCTCGCCCGCGAGCCTGGTCGTCCCACCGGCCGCCGCCGCCCGCAGAAAGGCTGCCGCGACCGGGCCGAGCCCGATGAACGCGATCTCCGCCGACGTCCGGGGCCGGATCGCCCGGACTGGCGCCGAGGCCGCCCGGCCATAGTGGGCGTCGAGAAGGCTCATCTCGCCAGGGCCGACCAGGCGGTGACGGGCGATCTCGTCGCCAGCGGCGCTGACGAGCAGCTCGCCGCCGGCGACGACCATGTCGACCCGCATCCCGATGAAGGCTCCGGGCACGCTGTACCGGGCGCTCCCATACCGGACGGTCCGCATCCGGTCGACCGTGCGGACGGCGGTCGGCGCCGGGGCCGGACGCAGGGACGGCAGCACCCCCAGGAGCGGCCGCTCGGCGGCCAGGCGCTCGGCCGGGACAGCGGACGTCTCGGAGTGGACGTGCCCGTTGGTCTCGGCGCACCAGGCGACCGCCGCGGCGTTGGCCACCGCGAGATCCGTGAACGGAGCGCCCGGGATCAGGAGGTCGGCCTTGGCATACCCGACGAGGTTCTCGACGACGCCCTTGGACTCGGGGTCCGCCGCCTCGCAGAAGTCGGGCCGGAAGCCATAGTGGGCGGCGAACGCGAGGTACCCCGGAGCCGGCACGACGACGTTGGCCACGACGCCGCCCTTCAGACAGCCCATCCGGTCGGCGAGCACGACCGCCGGGACGCCGCCGAGCGTCTCGAAGCACTCGGCGAGCAGGCGCAGGGTCGTCGCCTGGCTCTCGTCGGTCGCGAACCGGACGAACCGGACCCTGCTCCAGGCGAGGACGGCGCAGAAGACGTGGAGCGAGCCGTCGGCGCCCCAGTCGATGGCGAGGTGCTCGCCCGGGACGGGCTGCCAGGGTCGATACACCCGGCGCTCCTTGCGCCACTCGGCCTTGGCAAGAGCGACGGCGCGGCGCAGGTGACGCGCCGAGCCCGTGTATCCGGCGGCCCGGCAGGCGGGCAGGAGGCGCTTGGCGCTGATCCGGCCATCGGTGGCCCGCACGCGCTCGGCGATGAGCTGACCGAGCGGATCGGTGGTCTTCGGCCGGAGTGGCCGGTCCGCCGGCGGCCGGCCGTGGCGCTCGACGACGCGCCGCACCGTCCGGTGGGTCGTCCCGCACAGGGCCGCGGCAGCCCGATAGCTGCCGAGCTCGCGGTACGCGGACAGGATGTCCAACTGGTCCCTCGCTGATCTCACAATGGGTGTCCCTCGGGTCTGCCGTTGACGGGGTTGGAACAACCGTCATCGTGCGGCCCGGGGGGCTCCCGGGTTGGTCAGGTCAATCGAGGGGTGGGTACTTCTCCGCGGCCACCAGTGGGTACTTTCACGTGGCCACGGGCAAGAAGCGTTGTGGCACCCCAACTGAGCGTGGAGTATGGCTTGATGTAGGTCTTGGAACGGGGAGCCGAAGCTCTATCCGATCGTGAACCGGTATCATCGCTGCGCGCGCGCCTGTAGCTCAGTGGATAGAGCGTCGGCCTCCGGAGCCGAAGGTCGCAGGTTCGAATCCTGT
>JAPVSP010000541.1:0-1555 GCA_047519685.1 Chloroflexota bacterium | reverse complement strand
GCTCGGCCAGGTCCGGCAGCTCGTTGATCGCGAAGATCCCGCGGTTGCAGTGCGGGATCAGGCCGTAGTGGAGCGTCAGCTCGTCGGAGAGGTAGCGGCCCTCGGCGACCTTGACCGGGTCCACCTCGCCGATGAGGTCGGCGATCGTGATGTCGGGGGTCGCCAGCTTCTCGCCATACCGACGGTCCCGGGGGAGCCAGGCGATCGGGGTCTCGTCGGTCGCTTCGGCGACCAGCGCGCGAGCGGCCGGGCTGATCGGGGCGAACGGGTCGTCGTTCAGCTCGCCGCCGTCGACGACGGGCAGCCATTCGTCGAGCAGCCCCACGAGCAGGCGCGCCATCCGTGTCTTCGCCTGGCCGCGCTCGCCGAGGAAGACCAGGTCCTGGCCGGCCAGGATCGCGTTCTCGATCGCGGGGATGACCGTCTCGCCGAAGCCGACGACGCCGGGGAAGACCTCCTGGCTCTCGCCGAGTCGCGCGAGCAGGTTGGACCGCAGCTCCTGCTTCACGGTCCGCGGGCGCCAGCCGGACGCCTCGAGCTCGCCGAGCGTGCGGGGACGGGATGGTGCGGCGCTGGGCTGTTCCAAGGGACGGCTCCGGCAGGGACGATCGGCGCGGGAGGGCGAGCCTACGCCGGCCCCTCCAGAGCGTCAAACGCCACCGGGCGGGCGGTCGATCGTCGGCGCGCCACCCGGGGATCGCCGTCGCGCGTATCGTGTGCCCGTGCGGCACGGACCCCACGTGTGGTTCGCGCCGGCACCCGTCCCTCGTACCACAAGGTCGGTCATGCGTCCCGCCCCCCTGGCCCGCTTCCGACGTCTCGGCCTCCAGCGTCGGATCATGCTGTACGTCACCGCCGGCCTCGCGGTGCTCTTCGGGTCGGTCGCGTTCCTCGGCCTCGGGGCGATCGGGCAGGCGACCCAGCTCGTCTACCAGGAGCGCCTGACGACCGCGTACACGACGGCCGGGATCCTCGAGCGAGACTTCGCGCGGATCGCGAGCGACGTCCAGGAGACGAGCCAGGAGCTGGCGACCTCGACCGGCGGCCCCCAGGCGGCCGGCGCGGCGGCCGAGCTCATGGACCACCTCGACCAGGTCGATCCCTATCCCTTCTTCCGCGTCAGCGGGATCTGGCTGCTCGACGCCAGGGGCGATCTGCTCGACAGCGCGGGCGACCCGCGCGCGGCAGAGGTCCGGGGCGCGTCGGATGCCATCCACGCCATCGTCGCGGGACTCCGCGGCGGCTACTCGGTCTCCAGCGCCGTGGGCCCGGTCCCGGGCGCGGTCGCCTTCGCATCCGTGGCCGTCAGGCTCGGGGCCGCCGGCGACCCTGCGCCGCCGATCGCCGTGGTCAACACGATCTCGGCCAACAGCACGGCCGACTTCGTGCCGGCCTGGTACGGGCGTCCGGGGCCCACCCCGTCGTCCGTCTCGCCGCCGGGCAGCGTGGCCGAGAGCTACCACCTCGAGGTCGTCGACCCCAGCGGCATCGCCGTCCTCGGGATCGGCCCGGACGAGCGGCCCGGACAGCCGAGCCCCCATTTCCAGGCCATCCG
>JAPVSP010000540.1:0-2276 GCA_047519685.1 Chloroflexota bacterium | reverse complement strand
GCGGCGATCGTGGCCTGGCGTCTCGGGCGGCCGCCGGCCGACCCGATGACGAGGGCCGTCCGCGCCGCCCACCAGCTGCGCGCCGCCGGCCCGCTCCGCGCCGGCCCGCTCCGCGTTGCCAGCCACGGCGCCGGCCGGCCCGCACGGGCGAGGCTCGACTGATGCCGCTCAAGCTGCCCTCGTTCCGCTCGCGGCGCGACGCCTACCCGCCGGACCTCTGGACGAAGTGCCCGTCGTGCGAGGAGATGCTGTTCAACAAGCAGCTCGACAAGACGCACCGGGTGTGCCCCACGTGCGGGCATCACTTCCGGCTCTCGGCGGGGGCGCGCCTGGAGCTGCTGCTCGACCCGAGCTCGTTCGAGGAGCGCGACGCGGGCCTTGTCTCGGTCGACCCGCTCGGGTTCGTGGACCAGAAGCCGTACCCGGACCGGGTCGCCGCCGCCCAGGTCTCGACCGGGCTCCGCGAGGCGGCCGTGTGGGGCTTCGGGCGGATCGACGGGCGGCGCGTGGCGATCTGCGTCATGGACTTCGGCTTCATGGGCGGCTCGATGGGTGCCGTCGTCGGCGAGAAGGTCGCTCGGGCCGCCGAGGCCGCGACCGCCGAGCGGGTCCCGCTCATCGTCGTCTCCGCCTCCGGCGGCGCCCGGATGCAGGAGGGCACGCTCGCCCTCATGCAGCTCGCCAAGACGATGGCCGCGGTCGAGCGCCTGCGGGCGGCCGCCGTCCCCTACATCTCGATCATGAGCGACCCGACGACCGGCGGGGTGTTCGCCTCGTTCGCGGTCGTCGGGGACGTCAACCTGGCTGAGCCGAACGCGCTCATCGGGTTCGCCGGCGCGCGCGTCCAGCAGGGGACGATCGCCTCCGAGCTCCCGACGGGCTTCCAGCGGGCCGAGTTCCTGTTCGGCCATGGCTTCGTCGACCGCGTCGTCCCGCGGGTCGAGCTGCGGCGCGAGCTGGTGGGCCTGCTCCGGTTCCTCGTCCCGCCCGACGCGACCGCGGTGGCTCCGGCGCCGGACTCGAGCATGGGCGCCGCGCTCCGGCGCCCGCTCACCAGGCTCGGCAGCCTGGTCGACCGCGTGCTGCCCGACGAGTCGGCGACGAACGGGAGCGGGGCCACGGCCGGCTCGAGGTCCATCGGCGCGAAGATCGGCGAGGCCGCGAGGGGAGGCGAGGCCGCGAGGGGAGGCGAGGGCGCGAAGATCGGCCAGGCCGCCGCCCCGAGGGAGGCCGGCCGTGGTTGACCGCCTGCTCGGCCGACCGCCCCGCGAGGCCGGCCGGGCGAGCGCGCCCGCCACTCCCGCCGAGGCCGAGGCCGCGGTCTGGGCGCGTGTCCAGCTGGCGCGCAACCTCCGGCGGCCGAGGACCCTCGAGCTGCTCGGCACGATGGCCGAGGAGTTCATCGAGCTGCACGGCGACCGCCTGTTCGGCGACGACGCCGCGATCGTCACCGGCCTCGCCCGGATCGACGGCCGGCGGCTGGTCGTCGTCGGTCACCAGAAGGGCGCCGACACCGAGGAGAACATCCGGCGCAACTTCGGCATGCCGCATCCCGAGGGCTACCGCAAGGCCATGCGGGCGATGGAGCTCGCCGAGCGGTTCCGGCTGCCGCTGCTGACCATCGTCGACGTCCCCGGGGCGCATCCCGGCCCCGAGTCGGAGGAGCGCGGGATCGCCGACGCCATCGCCCGCTCGGTGGGCCTGATGACCCGGCTGCGGACACCCATCCTCACCCTCATCACCGGGGAGGGCGGCTCGGGAGGCGCGCTTGCCATCGCCGTCGGCGACGTCGTCATCGCCCTGGAGAACGCCGTCTACTCGGTCATCAGCCCCGAGGGCTGCGCCTCGATCCTGTGGCGCACGTCCGACAAGGCGTCGACCGCGGCCCTGGCGATGCGGATGGCCGCCGCCGACCAGCTCGCGCTCGGTGTCGTCGACCGGGTCGTCGAGGAGCCGGGGGAAGGCGCCCACACGGACCACGCCGAGATGGCCCACCGGCTCCGGCCGATCGTCCTCGAGCAGCTCGCCGCGCTCGAGCGGATCCCGATCGACGAGCTCGTCGAGCTCCGCTACCAGCGCTACCGCTCGATGGGGGCGTTCGCCGAGGTGGCGGGCGCGGTCCCCATGGTCCAGGAACGGGCGGGCTTCACGGGCCGCCTGCAGGACCTGATCGAGGCCGGGCGCCGGACGTTGGGCGAGGCCCTGCCCCCGCTCGGGGCGCCGGCCCGGCGGGACGAGGCCGCCCGGCGGGACGAGGCCGCCCGGCGGGACGAGGC
>JAPVSP010000539.1:0-5935 GCA_047519685.1 Chloroflexota bacterium | reverse complement strand
GCGCCTGGCCGATCTTCCCGCCGGGCGGCGCGTAGCGGCCATGGATGGCGACCCGGTCGGCCTGGACCTCGAGGTAGCCGGCGAAGACCGGGAACAGAGGCGCCAGGGTCGCCGAGCGCCACTCGACGGGCACCCGCCAGCCATCCGGTCGGCGGCGCGGCGGACCGAACGCGACAATCGCCGACTTGCGGAATCGCGCGCGATCGTCGGATCCCGACCGCAGCGCGAGGTCGCACAGGAACCGTCGTCGCTCGGGGTCGCCCTCGAGCGGTCGGCCGCCGAGCCAGCTCCCGGCGTCCTCGCCGACGATCGCCGGGACGCGCTCGAGCGCCGGGCGCGCCCGCAGGACGACGTCGATCGGCGTCGTGTCCGGCCATCCTGATTCGATCCACGACACCGCGTCGTCCACCGTCACCCTCACCAGCGAATGGCGGTCACTGTCGGTCGCGGGGTCGTTCGCCGCTAGGGCCGGCTGGACCGTTTCGGCACCCGATGGCCTGAAGGTTCGACCGGGACGAGCGGTCGAGCCGGGAGCATCCCGGAGCGCACCCGATAGAATGCGCGTGGGTCGCGCCCGTGACGACCCCACGTACCCCCGGAGACCCATATCGCCAGCGAGCCCATCGGACGACCGGTCGAGCTGGGAGAGGACATCCGCGTCGAGGCGGACCGGCTGACCAGAGCGGCGCTCGATGCCGGCCTCGAACTCCGGCTGATGGGCGGGATGGCCGTCTGGCTGACGTGCCCGAGCGTCCGTCGCCCACCCTTCGCGCGCCGGTACGCCGACCTCGACTTCATCGCGAGCTCGCGCGAGCGCAAGCGGATGACCCCGTTCTTCACGAGCCACGGGTACGTCCCCGAGCGGTTGTTCAACGCCCTCCACGGCGCCCAGCGGCTCAATTTCGCCCACCCGGCCGGCCTCTGGACGGTCGACGTCATCTTCGA
The DNA here is from genome assembly GCA_047519685.1 of Chloroflexota bacterium. Classification (GTDB taxonomy): domain Bacteria; phylum Chloroflexota; class Limnocylindria; order Limnocylindrales; family CSP1-4; genus JAPVSP01. The sequence continues at coordinate 4,990 of JAPVSP010000539.1, read as the reverse complement.
CGAGCTCCACATGTCCCATGCGCTCGACCTGAGCGGGCGACTTGCCGGCTCGGGGCCGACCGTCGACCTGGCTGACCTGTTGCTGACGAAGCTCCAGATCTGGGAGATCAACACCAAGGATCTGCGCGACGCCCTCTGCCTCCTCGCGGACCATCCGATCGTGGACGGGCTGACCAGCGGCCAGCCGGGCGCGGGAGAGATCGACCTGTCGCGGATCCTCGCCCTGACCGGCTCCGACTGGGGGTTGTGCCACACCGTGGAGCGGAATCTCGGGCGTCTCGCGGCCGCCGCGCTCGAGACGCCGGTCGACGGCGCGCCCCACGACCCGGCCAGGCAGGTCGAGGAGCTCCTCGCGCGGATCGCGGCGGCCCCGAAATCCCTTCGTTGGCGGAGCCGGGCGCGGGTCGGGGAGCGCGTGCGCTGGTATGAGACCCCGGAGGAGGTGCGGCACCTCGAGCCGCCGAACGGCGACCCGGCGCCCGGCTCCGCATCGCGGGCCGAGGAGGGCCCGGCGCCGGACCGGACGTAGGGCACACGGCGTCCGGACACACGGGGGGTCGCGGGGCCGACGAGCGCGAGCTTCAGGGCTCGGACAGACCTCGACGCGCGAGCGCTTCGCGCCAGTGGTCGACGGACGCCTCGAGGTCGTCGATCACGGTGGGGTCGTCCTGCTCGAACGGCGGGATGACCTCCAGGATCAGGTCGGTCTCCGGCGTCCCGCCCGCCTCGAGCGCCTCCAGGACCCGGTCCGCGTCGATCCGTCCCTGGCGGTTGCGCGCGTCGGTGAACGGCCAGTGATGGTCCCCGGCGCCATCCGACTGTTGCAGCTGGACGACCGGGGCCATCGGGCCGAGTGCTCGGAGCCAGGCGTACGGGTCGCGATCGTCCCCCGCCGTGCCGGGCACGCACATGTGCCCGACGTCCAGGCAGAGCCGGATGGGCACGTGGTCGGCGTCGCCGCCGGTGAGGAGGTCGCGCAGCATGGCCATCGTCGAGGGCTCTCGTGCCGCGGCCAGGTTCTCGACCAGGAGGTACGCGTGGCCGCCCTCCCGCGCGGACCGGCTCAGCCGCTCGAGCGAGCCATGCAGGTCGGCCCAGCGAGCGCGGCGGTCGATCGGATCGGTCCACTCCGCGACGCTGAACGCGCCGACGTGCCCGCCCGTGGCTGCGCCGCCGGCCGCCGTCGTGAACCGGATGGCCCGCTCGAACCAGCCCTCCGCCGCCCGGCGGTTCGCCGGGTCCGGGTCGAGCAGCAGGTTCTTCGAATACGCAGCCAGCCCGGTGAACGTCGAATGGAGCTCGAGGTCCGCACCCAGGACGACCTCCCGGAGCTCCGCCGCCTGGGTCGCCAGGCGCACCTCGCCAGCGTCGAGATCCACGAGGTCGAGGCAGTGCTGGACGAGCCGCAGGCCCAGGCGGTCGCGCACGATCGTCGCCCAGTCGGTGGGTCGCGGCCAGCGCTTGACGGCGAAGCAGGTGTTGATCCCGAGTCGGGTCCGCATCTCAAGGGCCACGCTCAACCGAGCTCTGCGGCATCCCGGCGGACGGCGCTCGCCGCCTGGAGCTCGCGGTAGGCGACGAAGCGCTCCTCGTAGATGGCGACCGCTCGCGGATCCGGCTCGATCGCCCGGTCCCGCCGGACGCACCGCTCGATCGCCTCCTCGAGGTCGCGATAGGCGCCGGCCCCGATGCCCGCGAGCATCGCCACCCCGGTCACCGCGGCGTCGCCGGGCACGGTCGCCACCGGGCGCCCGATCACATCCGCCTTGATCCGGTTCCACGTGGTCACGCGGGCGTCGCCACCCGAGACCCGTAGCTCGGTGACGAGCGCCCCGCCCCGCGTCAGGAGCTCGAGCTGATCGCGGATCTCGAAGGCGACGCCCTCGAGCAGGGCACGGGCCATCGCCGCGCGCCCATGACGAAGCGACAGGCCGGTGAACGCGGCCCGCAAGCCGGGGTCCGTCCGCTCGCCATCCGCGAGGACGGGGAGCGCGAGGATGCCGTCGGCGCCCGGGTCGACCGAGGCGACCTCCGCGTCCAGCCGGGCGTAGTCGCGCGACCCTGGCCGACCACCCCGGCCCCCGTACGCCAGATCGGCGAACCAGGCGATCGCGGCGCCCGACGTGTTGATCCCGGTCTCCGTGGTGTAGGCGGACCCGATCACATGCGGGTAGTGCGTGACCAGGAGCTCCGGCAGCGGCTCGGGGACGACGGCGTTGAGACACGTCGACGAGCCGGCCATCTCGCTCACCGGACCGGGTGCGACGACCCCGGCCCCGAGTGCGCATGCCTGCGAATCGGCGCCACCGAGGACGACGGGTGTCGTCGTACGCAGGCCGAGCCGTCTGGCAAGCGACGGGCGGAGCGAGCCGAGCCGCTCCGAGGCGGGTCGGATCGGGGGCAACAGCGTCGCCGGCAGGCCGAACCGGTCGATGAGCCAGTCGTCCCACCGTCGGGCGCGCAGGTCGAACGCGAGCGTGGCGGCCGCGTGGCTGCCGTCGGTCGCCGCCTCGCCCGTGAGCTCGAGCGCGACCAGGTCGCGGGGCTGGAGGGCCCGGGCCGCCGCCCTGAATCGCTCCGGCTCGTGGTCGCGGAGCCACATGAGCTTGGGCGCGATGTGGAACGCCGCCGGCAGGTGCCCCGTCCGGCGGTGGATCTCGGCATCGCCGAGCCGGTCGCGGATCCAGCGCGCCTCGGCCACGGCGCGGTTGTCACGGTAGATGAGGCCCGGACCCACCGGGCGGTCGCGGGCATCCACGAGGCAGATCGAAGGACACTGGCCGGTGAGACCGATGCCCAGGACGCGGCGCCGCGGGCCGAGCTGTCGGACGAGCGAGGCGAGCGCCGCAAGGGATGCCCGGCGCCAGTCGGCGGGATCCTGCTCGGCGCGTCCGGGCTGGGGCGCCCTCGTCTGGTAGCCTCGGCGGACCTCGAGCCGACGGGTGCCGTCGAGGTCGAACGCGGCCGCCCGGGCGCCCGATGTCCCCACGTCGATCGCGATGAGGACCTCCCGCCAGGCGGCTCCCTCGGTCCCCCGGCGTCGAGCCTCCGCGCCGATCGCTCGCGTCCTGTCGCCGCGCGCCGTCGCCATCCTCTCACCCACGAACGAGCTGGTGTGCCGAGACCCGGTCGCGTTCGAGGGTGACGAGCGCGCCGTTGAGGGCCCCCGTCGAGTAGTCGCTGCCGGGATTGATGGCGATCGTGCGGCCGAGGCGCCGGATGCCGGCCGCCTCGTGGATGTGACCGTGGAGGCCCAGCAGCGGTTGCACGTCGACCAGGAGGTCGCGGACGGCCGTGCTGCCGGCGGGGGCGAACCTGACCTGGCCGAGGACCTGCTGGACCTGGAGGCGCTCGTCGAGGACCGGTGCGTCGTCGAGGCCGCTTGCGTAGGGCGGGACGTGGACGTTGACGATGGCCCGGGCGGGGTCGCGCAGCTCGCCGGCCATCCCGCGCAGCGCGGCGCTCAGCTGCTCCTCGGTCTGCTCCCGATGGCTGTGCCACGGCGTGATGTTCGAATAGCCCCAGCTGATCAGCTCGTGGTCGTCATCGAGCCGGAGGATGCGGCCCTCCGCGTGGATCCCCCAGGGCGCCCGATCGAGGAGCCCGCGCAGCTCGAGCGGGTCGTCGTTGCCGAGCATGAGGTAGAGCGGCGTGCCGCTCGATCGGAGGCGCACATCGGCCAGGTCCAGCCAGCCCTCGAGGCGCCGCACCATGAGCTCGAGGAACAGCCGGTCCAGGCTGCCGTCGGTCCGGCGCGCCTCGAGCTCGCCCGGTTCCGCTCGATACGGGTAGTAGCCGTGATCCTCGATGAGCCGCTCGAGCGCCTGGAGCTCCGGGCCTTCCTCGACGAGGTGGTCGGTCCCCACGAACCGGCAGGCCCAGCGTCCACCGGGCTGCCGCACGATGGTCTGGAGCGCCTTGCCGGCGAGGTCGCCGCCGAGGATGAGGACATCGGCCCGATAGACGGGCCCCGCGTTGATGAACTTGCGGAAGCACTTGCTGGAGCCATGGAGGTCGGTGACGAAGTAGACCTTCGTCCGGTGGGCCATCCCGGGCTGCCCTAGCTGCCTGCCCGGACCGCGCCGCGGGCGGCCCGGGCGGCGTCCATCAAGCGCATCGCGCGATCCGGGTCCACCGGGTTCCAGGTCGAGCCCTCGACCTTCAGGCTCGTGCCGACGATCGCGCCGTCCGCCACCCGGAAGATGTCGGCGATCCGCTCGGCGCGCACCCCCGTGTTGGCGATGACGGGCACGTCGGGCACCGCCGCCTTGGCCGACGAGAGGTCGCTCATGTCGAAGGGCACGCCAGCCGCCGGGCCGCTGATCAGGATGGCGTCGACGCCCAGGAAGGCGGCGCCGCGGGCGCGGTCGGCGACCGTTCGACGCCCCATCGCGCTTGCGAACTCGGGCTGGATGTTGTCGAACAGGGCCACGTCGTCGGCGCCGATCGCCGCCCGATAGCCGGCGATGTCGCCGATCCCCGGCTCGATCATCCCGAGGTCGCTCTCGTAGACGCCGGTCAGGACCTCGCGGATGAACCGGGCCCCGGTGGCCCGGGCGAGCGCGAGGCTCGCGATGGCATCCCACAGGACGTTGACGCCGAACGGGACCAGGATCGCGGACCGCAGCTCGCCGATCACGGCCGCCATGGCGGCTGGGATCTCCGGGCCGACGCGCAGCTGATAGGGCAGATCCGCCTCGTTGCAGAACAGGACGCCGTCGACCGCGGCCCGCTGCAGCGCCTCGAGATCGCGTCCGACGACCTCGACCGCCAGGCGCATCCCCGCCGCGCGATCGTGCCACGGGCGCCCGGGCAGGCCCGGGAAGTGCAGCATCGCGATGACCGGCTTGGGGACGCCGAAGATCCGCGCGAGCGTGTCCATGCCGTCCCTCTTCTCCTCCTCGGCACCCCGGGTCCCGGTCATCGAGCGCTCACGCGAGGCCGGTCGCGACGTGCCATGGATGCGTCGTCGACGACGGGGGCCGCTCCG
>JAPVSP010000538.1:0-2312 GCA_047519685.1 Chloroflexota bacterium | reverse complement strand
TCCATCAGCTCGGGCGGCGGACTGTGGAGCAGGAGGACGTCGAGGTAGTCGGTCTGCAGCCGTCGCAGGCTGTCGTGGAGGGACGCCGCGATCGCGTCGGCCGCGAAGTCGGAGCGCCCGTCGGCCGTGTGCCCGAACTTCGAGCAGAGCACGACCCCGTCCCGCCGGCCGCGCAGCGCTCGCCCCAGCAGCTCCTCGCTGCGCCCCTCCGCGTAGCCCGGTGCGGTGTCGAACAACGTGCAGCCGAGCTCCAGGGCCTCCTCGACGATCCGAACCGATCCCTCTTCGCCGGGCCCTCCCCACAGGCGCGAGTTGCCGAGCTGCCAGGTGCCGAGCCCGACCGTCCCCACCTCGATACCGGTCGCCCCGAGCTTCCGCCGCTCCACGGGGATCACCTCCAGCGCGCGACGAGCCGGCTCAGGTGTACCCGTTCACTCCGCGTCGCGCTACGGAGTGATCGGGAGGATGCGAAGGCAGGTGGGCTGTCCATTGACCGATCCATTGAACCCGGTCCAACCCTTGCCGTCCGGGTCGACTCCGAGGCATCCACCCTGGAGCTCGATCGAAGCCCCGCCGGATCCGTCCAGCGTGCTGTCGGTCGTGGGATAGCCCAGCTTGCCCACGAGGCCGAGCTGGTCGGGCTGCGCGACATCCTGACCCTGCTTCGCCACCAGGTCCCTCCACCATCCCCAGACCGCACCGGTCACGACGTGCGCGTCCGATGTCGCGGTCCAGTAGATCGCGCCCGTATCGAACAGCTGCCGCCGGTCGTCCAGGTCCGGGCCCAGCAGCGCGCTTGTCGGGAAGCCGAGGTCCGGTGGTGGGTCGGACCCGCCCCCCAGGGTCTTCCACTTTCGCCAGATGGCGTCGCTGAGGGCATAGGCGCCGTTCGTTCGCTCGTAGATCGCCCCGTTGCCGAACTCCTGGTAGCGCAGGTTCTCGCCAGTGGTGCCCCCGGCGCCAGGGGGCCCGAGATCGATGCCCTGGGCGGCCGCCGCATCGAATGCGGCCTGCCACCAGGCGGCGGGCGCCTGGCTCGACGGGGCGGCGCTCACGGACGTCTCGGGCGACGGCGCCGGGCTGGGCGGCGCCTGGCTTGGCGACGCCTGACTCGACGGCGTTGCCGTCGCGGATGCCTGGGGCGACGAGACCGGCGCGGCGGACCGGCCGCCGAGGGGATCGGCGACGACGAACAGCCCGATGGCCGCCACCGCGATCACGAGTCCAGCCGGGATCCAGAGGGGCACGAGGGCCGTCTGCTGGAGGGTTCCCTCGAGGGTCCGTCGGGGCTGATCGGTGGGCGTCACGACCACCTGGAACGGTCGCGAGCGGCGCGAGCCGAACAGGAAACTGCCACCGGGCGACACGGCGACCGAGGCGAGGGCCGCAGCGCCCGGCTCGAGCTGGAGCGTCGAGGGCCGGAAGCGGAACCCGAGGGCGCCCTCGGGGTCGCCGCCGGCGAGAGCGAGGCTGATGGGCACGTTTCCGTTGTTGCTCGCCCGGACCGTGAAGGAGCCACTGCGCCGGCCCTGGCTGACCCGAGGAGCGAGGTCGACCTCGAACTCGCTGAACGCCGTGATCCTGATGACGCCGCGCTCGACCACCGACGCTGTCGGGTGCTCCGCCGAGCGGATCCCGAGCCCGAAGTCCACCTCCCCGGCCCGGACCGCCGAGGTGCGTGGCGGGCGGAAGCGGACGGCCGCCGTGTCCGAGGTTCCAGGCATGAGGTTGAGCGTCGGCGGATCGACCTCGGCCCACCCGGCCGCGTCGCCGAGGACCTCGATCGTCAGCCGATCGACGGTCGACCCGAGGTTCCGGACCTCGAGGGCGAAGACGGCCTGGTTGCCGGGGTCGACCGTCTGCACCGCATTCGACAGGGTCGACGCGACCGCCCGATCTGGCGTCTGGGACATCGAGCTGGGATGGCTGCTGCGCGGCGCGGGCACGGCCTGCGGCGTCACAGGACCTGGGGCCGGGTGCTCCTCGACCCGCTCACCCGTCCATTCGAGGAAGGCGCCGCAGCGCTCGCAGAAGGTCGCGCCGCCCTCGTTCTGCTGGCCGCACTTCGTACAGATGATCACGAAATGCTCCACGTCTGTCGCCCCACCGCGAGGAGGACCACGATCCGAAGCCCTCCTCGATACCGCGCATCGAGCATTCGGCGTCCAGGCGGGTCGCACCGCGAATGAGCCTCGGGCGAACCCGCTGACGGTCGGCGCCAGCGTGGGGCCGGTCGCCATCGGGGCAACAGGGTCAAAGGTCGCCATCTGGGCACCGGCGCTGATCGGCGGCGTGATGCCGCGGCGAACGAC
>JAPVSP010000537.1:0-8437 GCA_047519685.1 Chloroflexota bacterium | reverse complement strand
GGCCATCACCTTCGGCCAGCTCGACGGGACGGCTCACCCGAACGTCGGCTCGATGGTCGCGGTCATCGATGGTGTCAACCACTCGTTCTGCACGGGCACGCTCGTGTCGCCCACGGTCTTCGTCACCGCGTCGCATTGCACCGCGGCCCTGACGGCGATGGGCATCGTCCCGCACGACGTCTACGTGACGTTCGACCCGAAGGTCGATCAGGGCTCGACCCTCCTCCGAGGCACGTACCACACCAACCCGCTGTACGGGACGGGCGGCCAGTCGAACACCTACGACGTGGCCGTCATCGTGCTCGACGCCCCCACGGCGATCGCGCCGGCGCACCTGCCGACGGCCGGGCTCCTCGACACGCTCGACCTGCGCGACCAGCGGTTCGTGACCGTGGGGTATGGGGCGGTCCGCGACGACAAGACGAAGGGACCCGCCGCGCTCTACGGCGACCCGCAGCGGCGCTGGGTCGAGCAGGGCTTCCGGTCGCTGACGAAGAGCTGGCTCGACCTGTCGGAGAACCCCTCGACCGGCAGCGGCGGCACCTGCTACGGCGACTCCGGCGGTCCGCACTTCCTCGGCACCGGCGACGTCATCGTGGCGATCACCGTGACCGGCGACGCGTGGTGCCGGGCGACCGACGTCGACTACCGGCTCGATACGCCATCGGCGCGCGACTTCCTGGGCGGGTTCGTCGCGTTGCCGTAGCGGGTACCGACCGAACGGGCGATCCGGCGCCGCCGGCCCCTAGGCGCGCTCCCCGAGCGCCCGGAGCGTCTCGGCCGAGCCGGAGACGATCAGGCTCTCGCCGGCCAGGAGCCGGCGCCCGGCCGGCGGGTTCGCGACGTACTCGCGCTCGCCGTGGACGATCGCGAGCGCGAAGACCCCCTGCTCGCGGAGCTCACCGACGGACCGACCTTCGAGCGGCCCGCCGGGAGCCACGACGACGTCCTCGAGCGAGAAGGCGAGCTGACCGTGCGAGAGCGCGGCGTCGATGAAGTCGGCGACGCGTGGCCGGACGGCGAGCTCGGCGATCTGCCGCCCGGCCCGCGTGTACGGCGAGACGACCCGATCGGCCCCCGCCTGGACCAGCTTCGCCTCGGAGCCCTCGAGGTTGGCTCGCGCCACGATGAACAGGCGGGGGTTCAGCGAACGGGCCGACAGCGTGACGAAGACGTTGTTCGCGTCGGAGTCGATCGTCGTGACGAGCCCGCGCGCCCGCTCGATCCCGGCCGCGAGGAGCGTCGCGTCCTTCGTCGCGTCTCCCTCGACGACGAGGTGGCCGTCCGAACGGGCGAGCTCGAGCGACGCCGGGTTCACGTCGATGACGACGGGTCGGGTGCCGGCGTGGATGAGCTCCCGCGCGGCGGTCGAGCCGACCCGGCCGTAGCCGCAGACGATGAAGTGATCGCGCAGCGACTCCACCGACTCGCGCATCCGCCTCGCCTCCCGTCTCCCGCTGGTCACCTCGCTGACCAGGCTCTCGGCCACGATGCCGACGGATCCGAAGATGATCCCCACGCCGGCGATCGCCACCAGCATCGTCCACCCCCGGCCGAGCGTGTCGAGGTCGCGCACCTCGCGATACCCCACGGTCGTCATCGAGATGACGGTCATGTACAGGGCGTCCGAGACCCCCCAGCCGAGCAGCACGACGTAGCCCAGCGTCCCGACGAGGACAGCGGCGAGGACGACGGCCAGCCAGATGCGGACGTGGTGGCCGGCGATCAGCCCGGGGACCGCGGGGAGGTGCCGCCGGCCGGACCGCTGCTCTCGGGGTCTCGCCATCGGCCCGATTCTACGAGGGCCGCGACCCGGCGATCGGGCCCCGAGGCGGTCGGGCCGCGCGGGAGGCCGCGGAACGCCGGGCGGGCGGCCCGCCGCGTCGGGGGAAGCGGCGTCCCGCGTATCATCCGCGCCAGCGTCCATCGAGCCCCTGGCCGGCCCGCTCCCGACGCCTGCCGGCGCGACGTCGATCCCCGAGGTGCCCCATGACGACCGAGCAGACGACCCCCCAGGCGACCGAGCCCGCGGCGCCCCGCACGACCCGGATGATCATCGACGGCGAGGCCGTCGACGCCGCCGACGGGCAGACGTTCGAGGTCGTGAACCCGGCGAACGGCCGGGTCATCGCCATGGCGCCGCTCGGCGGTCGTGAGGACGTCGATCGGGCGGTCGCGGCGGCCCGCCGGGCGTTCGAGGACCCCAGGGGCTGGTCGAGCTGGTCGGCCGCCAAGCGCGGCCGGGCGCTCCAGAAGTACTCGAGCCTGGTCAGGCAGCACATCGAGGAGCTGGCCCGGCTCGAGAGCGAGAACATCGGCAAGCCGATCACCTCCTCGAGGGGCGAGGCCCTGGCCGTCAGCCTCGTCCTCGAGTACTACGCCGGGGCCGCGAACAAGGTCTTCGGCGAGACGATCCCGGTCAGCAAGCCGGGCCTCGACTTCACGCTCCGCGAGCCGATCGGGGTCTGCGGGCTCATCGTGCCCTGGAACTTCCCGATGAACATGGCCAGCTGGAAGCTCGGCCCGGCGCTCGCCGCGGGCAACACCTGCGTCCTCAAGCCCGCCAGCTACAGCCCGCTCACGGCGATCCGCCTCGGCGAGCTGGCCCTCGAAGCCGGCCTCCCGCCGGGCGTCGTCAACGTCGTCACCGGCCCGGGCGGGACGGTCGGCGCGGCGATCGCCGCGCACCCGGGCGTCGGCAAGGTCGCGTTCACCGGCGAGACGACGACGGGCCAGGAGATCATGCGCCTCGCCGCCGGCAACGTGAAGAAGATCAGCCTCGAGCTGGGCGGGAAGAGCCCCAACATCGTGTACGCCGATGCCGACCTCGAGCGCTTCGCCCGCGAATCGCCGTACTCGGTGTTCGACAACTGCGGCCAGGACTGCTGCGCCCGGAGCCGGATCCTCGTCGAGCGCTCGGCCCACGACCGGGTCGTGGAGCTGTTCGCCGAGGCGACCCGGAAGGTCAGGGTCGGCGATCCGATGGACGATGACACCGAGGTCGGGCCGCTCGTCAGCTTCCGGCAGCGCGAGCGGGTCCAGGACTACATCGCGATCGGTCGCGACGAGGGCGCGGAGGTCGTCGTGGGCGGGACGCCGCCGGACGACGAGGCGCTCGCCGAGGGTGCCTTCCTGATGCCGACGGTGTTCGACAACGTCTCGAACGACATGCGGATCGCCCGCGAGGAGATCTTCGGGCCGGTGGTCGCGATCATCCCGTTCGACACGGAGGAGGAGGCGATCCGGCTGGCCAACGAGACGCCGTACGGCCTCTCCGGCTCCATCTGGACGCGCGACATCGGCAAGGCCCTGCGGACCGTCAAGGCGGTCCAGTCCGGCGTCCTCTCGGTGAATTCGAACAGCTCGGTCCACACCGAGGCGCCCTTCGGCGGCTACAGGATGTCCGGGGTCGGACGCGAGCTGGGCATGCACGCGCTCGACCTGTACACGCAGGTCAAGAACGTCTTCATCGACCTGAGCTGAGCGGATACGGCGGCGAGGCGGCCGGAGCCCCGAGCGGGGAGGCTTACGTCCCGCCGTCGTCGGGACGCAGGTCCGGCCGGCGGCGACGCACCCAGTCGCGGAGCGCCCAGGTCGACGTCGTGAAGGCGATCTCGTCCCACGGGATGGCCTCCGGGGCGAACGCGTGCACCTCGAGCGCCTCGGGGGTCGGTCGCGGTCGCCCGCCGACGATCCGCGCCTCGAAGGCGACGACGACGACCGCGGCCTCGAGCCGGGAGTAGAGGCCGACGATCTCGCCCGGCTCCACGATGAGCCCGGTCTCCTCGACGGTCTCGCGGATGGCCGCCTCGCCGACGGTCTCGTCGACCTCCAGGAACCCACCGGGCTGCGCCCAGGACCCCAGCCTGGGCTCGATCCCACGCCGGAGGAGGACGACCTCGCCGCCGTCCGTGACCGGCAGGGTCGTGACGACGAGCCGAGGGTTGACGTAGGCGATCTGGCCGCAGGCCGGGCAGGCCAGCCGCTCGCGCTCCTCGCCGGGGATCGGCCCGGCCTCGAGGCGCGCCCCGCAGCGCGAGCAGTGCCGGAGCGTGGCGGCAAGCCACGCGGGTACCCCGCGGCCCGACTCGATGCCGGTCGAGCGGCCGTCCGGCCCTCGCCCGAGCGATGCGACGAGCTCGCGCTCGGTCGGGGCGTCGGTCTCCGGCCGGTCGGGGCGCTCGGCGGCCCGGGCGGGGCCGAGGTCGTCGCTCACGCAGCGAGCACGACGAGGGCGAACGCGACGACGATCGCCAGGATCGTGACCGTCGCGACGACCCAGGCGAGCCGGAAGGCGCCCTTCACCCGGTCGACGGGCATCCAGGCCCAGGCCGATCGCCAGATCCGGAGCGTCGCGTCGAGCGTCGTCGCGACGAGGATGGGCGCCCCGACCAGGGCGCACAGCCTGACCAGCGGGCTGCCGAACGGCGCGCCGAGCTCGAGCGCCGTGATCGCGACCGCGCCGCAGATCAGCGCGACCACGGACAGGCCGACGTAGTGCGGCTGGAGCGGGGTCGGCGCGACCTCGGGGACGGAGCGGGGCGGCAGGCCGCGCAGGCTCGGTGGCAGGAGTGGCTCGCGGACCGCCTGCCGGTCGAGGACCGGCAGGCCGGGCTCCCATCTTGGATCGTCCATCTGGCGGGGCTCGTGGGTGGCCATCGACCCGAGTCTACGCCGGAGCGCCGGACGGGCGGTCGGATCGGGTCGGCGCGGGCCGCCCACTTCCGCCTCACGGGGGATATCGACTACGCTCTGTCGACTCACGCCGTGGAGGAGCCCGGTGCGCTGCGTCGCGTGCGGGACCGAGAACCGAGCGGACCGCAAGTTCTGCGCCCAGTGCGGGGCCGCCCTGGCCCGCGCATGTCCGGCCTGCGGCGCCGCGAACCTCCCGGGCGAGCGGTTCTGTGGCGAGTGCGGCGCCGCGCTCGACGGGTCGAGCGGGGGCACGACGACAGGCCCGGGCGGCCCGCCGAGCCCGGCCGGGACGCCTGTGCCCACGGGGACGCCCGCGCCGATCGCGGAGCGACGGCTCGTGTCGGTGCTGTTCGCCGATCTCGTCGGGTTCACGCCGCTGGCCGAGGCCCGGGATCCGGAAGCGACCCGCGAGCTCCTCGACACGTACTTCGAGGCCGCCCGCGGCGTCATCGGGCGGTACGGAGGGACGGTCGAGAAGTTCATCGGCGACGCGGTGATGGCCGTCTGGGGCGCGCCGATCGCGCACGAGGACGACGCCGAGCGAGCGGTGCGCGCGGGGCTCGAGCTCGTCGACGCCGTCGCCGGCCTCCGGCAGCGGACCGGCGTGCCGGACCTCGCGGCCCGGGCGGGGATCCTGACCGGTGAGGCCGCCGTGACCCTCGGCACGCACGACCAGGGATTCGTCGCCGGGGATCTCGTGAACAGCGCGGCGAGACTCCAGGGTGTCGCCGCGCCCGGAGCGGTGCTCGTGGGCGAGGCGACCGAGCGGGCGACCCGCGACGCCATCGTCTTCGAGCCGGCCGGAGAGCACATCGTCAAGGGCAAGACGCTGCCCCTGGCCGCGTGGCGCGCCATGCGCGTGGTCGCCGGCCGTCGGGGCGCCGACCGCTCCGACCGGCTCGAGGCGCCCTTCGTGGGGCGGGCGAGCGAGCTGCGGGCGCTGAAGGACGCGCTCACCGCGACCGGGTCGGAGGGGCGGGCCCGGTACGTCGCCATCACCGGCCAGGCCGGCATCGGCAAGAGCCGCCTCGCCTGGGAGCTCGAGAAGTACATCGACGGCCTCGTCGCACCGATCTACTGGCACCGGGGCCGCTCGCCGGCGTACGGCGAGGGCATCGCGTTCTGGGCACTCGGCGAGATGGTCCGCAGCCGGGCGCGGATCCTCGAGACGGATCAGCCCGCCGACGCCGCCGCCAAGCTCTCGGCGGCGCTGGCCGAGTACGTCCCCATCGCCGAGGACCGGCGCTGGGTCGAGCCTCACCTGCGAGTGCTGCTCGGGATCGACGAAACCGCGGGCGGCGACCGGAACGAGCAGTTCGGCGCCTGGCGCCGGTTCTTCGAGGCCATCGCGGCGCGCGGGACGACGGTCCTCGTGTTCGAGGACGTCCAATGGGCGGACGACGGCCTGCTCGACTTCATCGACTCGCTCTTCGAATGGTCGAGGCACCAGCCGATCCTCGTCATCGCGCTGGCCCGCCCCGAGCTGCTCGAGCGCCGACCCGGCGTGGGCGGCACCAGCCGGAACGCCGTCACGCTGCACCTCGAGCCGCTCGAGCCCGCCGACATGCGCGAGCTGCTGGCCGGCCTGGCGCCCGAGCTGAGCCCCGACCTGGTCGACTCGGTCGTCGCTCGCGCCGAGGGCATCCCGCTGTACGCCATCGAGCTGGTCCGGATGGTCCGGGACGGCGGGCCCGAGGCACGACCCGGCGCCGCCGACCGGCTGGCGATCCCCCCGTCGCTCCAGGCGCTCGTCGCCGCCCGGCTCGACGCCCTGCCGGCCGCCGATCGGTCGCTCCTCCAGGACGCCGCGGTCCTCGGGCAGAGCTTCACGATCCCGGCGCTGGCCGCCGTCAGCGGCGAAGATGCCGCGGCGCTCGAGGCGCGCCTCCGGCCGCTCGTCCGGCGGGAGTTCCTCTCGCTCGAGGCGGACCCGCGATCACCGGAGCGCGGTCAGTACGCCTTCGTCCAGTCGGTCGTCCACGAGGTCGCCTACGGGACGCTCGCCCGGCGCGAGCGGCGGGCCCGCCACCTCGCGGCGGCCCGATACATCGACACGCTCGACGACGAATCGATGGCGACGGTCGTCGCGACGCACTACCTCGAGGCGTACCGGGCGGCGCCGGACGATGAGCAGGGCCGGGTCATCCGCGCCCAGGCGCGCGTGGCGCTGCGGGCCGCCGCCGAGCGATCGGCCAGGCTCCACAACTACGAGCAGGCGGTCCACGACCTGGAGCGCGCCATCGAGCTGACCGACGAGGCGACCGAGCGGGCCGGCCTCCTGGTCCAGCAGGCCGAGCTCAGCGAGGCCGGCGCGAGGTACGCGGAAGCCGTCCGGACCGCCGAGCGTGCCCGGGACGCCTACGAAGCGCTCGGCGATGGGCGGGCCGCGCTCCAGGCGACCGCCCTCCTCGGGCGGATCGAGATGAAGCAGGGCCACTGGGACGAGGCGGCGGCCCTGCTCGAGCGAAGTCTCGCGGACGTCGATCCGGCGACGGATCCGGCGACCTACGCGCGATTCGCCGCCGAGTTCGCGCGGACCCACATGGTCCATGACCGGAACGAAGAGGGCGCGGCCTGGGCCGAGCGAGCCCTCGCGGCGTCGGGTCCAGCCCGGCTGGTCGAGGTCATCGCCGAGGCCATGAACACGCGCGGCGTCTGTCTCCAGGGCCTCGGGCGACTCGACGAAGGGATCGCGCTCATCCGGGCGAGCGTCGACCTGGCGGCGGCGCACCACCTGTCGGCCGCAGAGCTTCGTGCCCGCTTCAACCTGGCCGGGCGGCTGTACTCGGACGATCCCCGCGAGTCGATCGCGGTCGTCCGGACCGGCATCGAGGTCGCCCGCAGGACCGGACGGCGCGACTGGCTCATCAACCTGTGCGGCAGCCTCACGAACGCCCTGGTCTACTCCGTGATGGAGTACGACGAGGCACTCGACGCGCTCGACCTGATCCCGGACGAGGACCGTCCGCCCGAGGACCGCGGCGACGCCATCGTGTCCCGCTCCGTGATCGCGGCCTTCCGTGGGGATCGAGCGGCCTGGGCCCGCGGCCTCAGCGAAGCCCGGGCGCTGACGGTCGGCCGGTCGAACAGCCAGCGCGAGTGGGCCTGGGCGGTCAGCGCGACCTGGGTGGCGATCGCCGAAGGTCGCCTCGCCGATGCCGCGCGCGAGGCCCCCGCCATCGGCGGGAACTGGGCCGCCTGGGGCGCCATCGGGCGGGCCCGGGCGGCCCTGCGCAGCCACGACCTCCCGACCGCCTGGACGGCGGTCGGCTCGCCGGAGCTGCAGGCGGAGCTGGGTGTCCTCTTCGACATCGACCGGACCGGCCTCGCGGCCGGCGTCGCGGCGCTCGAGGGGCGACGCGACGAGTCGGTCGCCGGGTACCGCGAGGCGTTCCGCCTGGCGCGGCAGCTCGATGTCCCGGCCGTGCTCGCGGACCAGCTGCTCGACGCCGTCCTCGTCCTCGGCCCGGACGACCCGGAGTCGCCTGGCTTCGCCGATCAGGCGCGGTCGATCTACGAGCGGGCCGCGGCGCGGGCGTACCTCGACCGGCTCGACGAGGCCCTCCGTCGCCCCGCCACTCCCCCGCGGAGCGCCCCTGGCCCATCGGCCGGCGTGCCCGCGGGCGAGGCCCCCGGAGGCACGGGCCGCTGATATACCGCCTCGTGGAGGTCAAGATGGCTTCGACCTCCACGGGGAGACCGGCGACCGGCTATCCGGCAGATGACCGTTGGCGCTAGTGTC